>JAZKTI010000167.1:0-5904 GCA_036625635.1 Haloarculaceae archaeon | reverse complement strand
CTCACCCCCAGGGCCCGGCGGGCCGCGCGGACGCAGCGCAGGGGCCACGGGCATTCGTCGAAGCCGCCGCCGAGGCGGGTATCGAGGGCCTCGTGATCCCGGACCTCCCGGCGGAGGAGGCCGGTCCGCTCCGGGCGGCCTGCGACGAGTTCGGCCTCGACCTCGTCTTCATCGTCGCGCCCACCACCCGCGGCGAGCGCCTCGAGGGCATGCGCGAGCAGGTCTCCGGCTACGTCTACGTCCAGGCTCGACTCGGCACGACCGGCGCGCGGGATGACGTCAGCGACCGGACAGCGGAGAGCCTGGCCCGCATCGCCGACTGGGATGTCCCCAAGGCCGTCGGTTTCGGCATCAAGACCGGCGAGCACGCCGAGCGGATCGTCGATGCGGCCGCGGACGGCGTCATCGTCGGCAGCGCGCTCGTGGACATCGTCGCCGAAGGGCACGAGCGCGGCCTCGACACCGAGACCGTCGCCGCCCAGCTGGAGGCGAAGGCCCGGGAGCTGAAGGCGGGGGCGCTCCGTGGCGGGAAATCCGACCGCGACCGCGGAGAACAGCCGCAACCGGAAGGCAAATAATCGTCCTTGCCACACCATGACACAATGATCGCAGGCAAATCCGACCGTCTCGCCCGCATCGGGACAGGGGGGCGGTACCTCGTCGTCCCGATGGACCACGGCCTCACCCTGGGGGCCGTGGCGGGACTCGCCGACATCGAATCGACCATCGACGCCGTCACACGGGGTGGGGCCGACGCCGTGCTGACCCAGAAGGGTATCGCCCCGCGGGTCCACGGCAACCGGAACGGCGCCGGGTACGTCCTCCACCTGAACGGCTCGACCGCCATCGGGCCCGATGAGGAGGACAAGCGCCGGACGGGGACCGTCGAAGACGCCATCCGCGCGGGCGCCGACGCCGTCTCCTTCCACATCAACGTCGGCTCCGAGCACGAACCCGACCAGCTCTCCGGCCTCGCGGCGGTCACGAGCGAGGCCGAAGGGTACGGCTACCCGGTACTCGCGATGACCTACGCGCGCGGCCACGAGATCCGAGAGGACGACGCCGAGTCCTTCGCCGAGGACCTCGCCCACGCCGTCCGCCTTGGCGAGGAACTCGGCGCCGACGTCGTAAAGACCGCCTACTCGGGGTCGCCGGAGACCTTCGAACGGGTGGTCGAGTCGACCCGCCTCCCGGTCGTCATCGCCGGTGGAAGCAAAGGCACCGACCAGGAGACGCTGTCGATGGTCCGCGGTGCCATGGACGCTGGTGCGGCCGGCGTCTCGATGGGGCGATCCATCTTCCAGCACGAGGATCCCCAGGCCATCACGGAGGCAATCTCGGCGGTGGTCCACGACGACAGGAGCCCCGACGTGGCCCTCGATCGCGCCGGGCTAGCAGTCGAGGCCTGATCGGCGTCCGGTGCCAGGTCCGGACCCGCCTCAGTAGTTCGTCACATGCCATCGTCAGGAATTTTCGACGCGGACTGGCGTCCGTATGCCCGGACACTCATCGGTGCCCGTTCAGCACGTGCTCGAGGTCGTGTAGCGTGTCGAATGTGTGATCCGGCTGGTGATCGTAGGCGGCCGGGTCCTCGTCGGCCTGGTCGCCGTTGGGGTACCAGCCCGCGCCGAGACCGACCGTCTTCGCGCCGACGACGTCGTGCCGGAGTGAGTTGCCGACGTAGTAGGCTCCCGCAGTCGGAACCCCGAGGGCGTCGATGGCCCGCCGGAAGGGCCGCGGATCGGGTTTGGCTGGCGTGTCGTCGCCGGCGAAGATGCTCGCGTCGAATCTGTCCTGGATACCCAGCGACCTGAGTTTCGTCAGCTGATTCTCGCGCTGGCCGTTGGTGATCAGTCCCACCGGGCCCACCTCGCTCGCGAGGTCCAGGGCGCGTTCGGCCCCCTCGCGGAAGGAGACTCGCGTGTGGTCGACGTGGGTGTCGTAGGCCCTCGCGATGTCCTCAGCCCGGTCGGTCGGGCCCGCGTGGCGCTCGGCAGCGAGTCGGAACGTCTGGCGGAAGAAGTCGCGGTCGCTGTCCGCGTCGACCACGTCGTTCGCGGCCTCGGCCAGGTCGTCGGCGTCACAGAACGGGGTCACGTCGGTCTCCGCGAAGGCCGCCATCAGGACCGACGCGGGCTCCTGGTCGTGGCGGGCGAGGGTGCCGTCGAGGTCGAAGACGACGGCATCGATAGGGGAGGGCGATGGCATTGTGAAACAAGTTCGATGTCGGGAAGTAAAGCCCTGTTGACCGACAGCGGAGTACGTCAGGGTCGGGCCCGAGACATCGCTGTGGAGCGACCGGTCCCACCATGGGGAAAGCCCCGCAAACTGATGTGGCGCGACGGGCCGCCGCCGGTAACTGCCGGGCCAACACCAGCCCGCGGATGGGCCAATTGGGACCCTCGACCGGGAGGGTCAGCCCCTCACCGCCAGGTCACGTAGCCGAGGATCAGCAGTGCCAGCGTCTCCAACCCGCGCAGGACGACAACGAAGGTGTGCGCGCCCGGGTTCATCGCATAGAGCACGTCCATGCTGAAGAAGAAGTACAGCGCGGCCAGGTTCTGGACGAGGAGCACGGCCGCAAATGCCACGAGCCCCAGGACCATCGGGGTGCGAAAGGTCCGGTAGTTGCGGACCCAGATGGCGCCCAGGCCCAGGAGGAGGACACCGTTGATACTCGCGAGGGCGGCTGCGGCCGTGAGTTCGGTGCTCATCGCCATGTCAGTCCATCGCCTCCGTGATGTCCTCGAAGGTCTCCCCGTGGCGCTCGAATCGGTCGGTCACGAAGAAGACCGCGCCGTAGTCGTCGCCACTGGGCTCGACGACGTCGTGGTCTTCGAGGGTATCGAGGTGGTGTCGCACGGTGTTGTAGTCCAGGTCGAGTTCGTCCGCGAGCTGGTTCGGGTTCCGGGGGCGTTCGAGCAGGCACCGGATGATGCGGGCGCGGTTCTTTCCGCCGCGGGTCCCGACGAGCAAGTACCACAGTGCCTTCTCCATCGAGAGCCACGTAGCATCGCCCTCGTCGGAGTGTCACGTAATGGTTGTGGTCGATGCGCCGGGGGGCCTCGGTGCCAGGGAGCTCGGTGCCAGGCGGCCGGCGCCAGGGGGCTCGGTGCCAGGGGCCGGGAGCGAGAGGCACGCGGACTCAGGGGGTCTCCACCACGGGACAGTTGACGTTGGCGACGCCGCGGTCGAGGACGTTCGCGTCGGTCGCGGAGGCCAGATCCGAGACGGCCTCGAAGTCGGCGTTGTCGTAGACGCTGACCGTCCAGAGCGGCGAGTATCCGTCCTCGCCCGGCAAGGTTGCGAGGACGTTGTGGGTCCGCGTCGATCCAGACTCCATCACGAACCCGGAGGCCGGGCCGCCTCCCTCCATACCGGGGTTCTCGTTGAAGGTGACGTAGATCGGCGATCGCGGCACCGCTCCACCCGCTACGTGAAGCGAGGCCTCGGTGAACCGGAGGTAACTGAGGACCTGGCCCCGGTACCATCCCTCGACCAGCCCGGCGTCGCCGTCGCCGGCCCGCATCGCCGCCGTCGAGCCCTCGGGGACGACGGGACAGTTGACCAGCATCGGGGTCGTCTCCATGTCGTACCCGGCCGCCTCGAGGTCTTCGAGGCTCGTCGCCGTGTTGGCCTCGTAGTGGCTCGGGACCGTGACCGTCGTCACCTGCCAGAAGTCGGTATAGCCCTCGTCGCCGGGGACCACGTCGACGATGTTGAGCTGGTCTGGGATGGGCGCGTCCTCGCCCTCCCGGAAGAGGACGTAGATTGGTGCGGGCTCGGTCGGCTGGACGTCGAAGTTGTAGTAGGTGACGTGACCGCCCTCGGGCCCGAGTCCGTGCGTGAGAAAGGGGGCCCGGTCGAAGTCGACCGGTTCGCCCGGTCCCGGCAGGTCGTTCGCGTCTGACCGGACCATGAGCGTGCCGGCGTCCTCGCTGAACCGGTCGACGGTCACGCGGTCGGCCGCCATCGGATCCATCGCGCCGCCGTCCATCGACCCCTCCTCGGTCATCTCGCCGCTCGCCGTCGTCGTCCCGTCGTCCGCCATCCCGTCGTCCGTCATCCCCTCGTCTGACATCCCGTCGTCCGTCATCCCGTCGTCCGTCATCCCGTCATCTGTCATCGCACCCCCGTCGGCCATCTCGCCAGCGGTCGTCGAGCCGGCCTCGTCATCGCCATTGCCGCCGGCACAGCCGGCGAGGACGGCGATGGACGCCGCGCCTGCCGTGCTCATGAGCCGTCGTCGGGTGTACTGGTGGTCTCGGGTCATTGTGGTTGCTCCACATGGACCGTGAGGACGCCACCTAAAGGGGATTTTTCAAGATTATATCAAATTCCGGGCGAACTACCTCCGGCTTGCGTTCGGATTCGGGCAAACTCCGTTCGTGTTCGCCGGACGTTGGGGGACGACCACCCGCACCGATAGCAGTCGGAACTCACTCGCGCCAGTACCAGGTGGCGAACACGAGTGTCAGGGCGAAGACCCCGCCTAGGAAGAAGGCCGCACCCGCGAGGAGTGCGGGGTCGATTCCGCCGGCGGCCTGCCCGGCCTCGGTCGCGTAGGAAGCGGCCTGCGATCCCGCGTCGCCCGCGGCCTCGGCAGTGGCCTCGACTGCCCCACTGTCGCCTCCATCGCCCCCATCGCCGCCGGCAACGCGTGGGGCAACGTCCTCGGTCACCCGCCGTCCGCCGTCTGCGAGTCGACCGGCCATCCAGCCGAGCATCGCCGCAACCGGGCCCAGAACCGCCAGGATGGCCACGGCGCGCTTGAGAAGTTCCCGCAGGCGGCCGCGCTCCTCGCCGCCGGCGAAGACGACGAGGGACTCGTCCCGCGGGGCGTACACCTTCATCTCGGTGCCCCGCTCGGAGTACCAGGTGTCGACTACCTCGACGAGGTCGGCGTTTTCGAGTTTGCCGAGGTGGTACTGGACGTTCTGGACGGAGGTCTCCGTGAGATCCGCCAGATCCGAGGCGGTGTGTGGCTCGTCGTGGAGGTGGCCGAAGATCCGACGCGTGGTGCCCGAGGAGAGGGCCTCGAAGACCTCGTCGGCGACGTCCTCGTCCATGTCGACGAGCTTGGGCTCGCGACTGTCGTCGAGTTCGACCGACCGCCGAAGCGGGAACAGACTGCTCATGCGTGGTCCTGTCCACCCCTTGGACGGCCGCTCCTATGAGCACGGTGAAGGCGAAAACCGTCATTTGAGTTTAGCCTCCCGGCCGGGAGCAGTCCGCTATGGGCCGACCTCGCCGAGTGGCGAACGCGAGACCGTTACGGGACCGGCCTGGAGTGCCGCGCCCCGTCGTCGGCGATAACGGCCGGCGCCTCGAAGCCACCATCGGTCAGGGAGTCGTGGGGACGACGAAAGGGACCCATGCGGAAAAGATCGACAGGAAGACGGGGCCGATTCGGCGGCGAGGCCAATTCGGCGGCGGGGCATTCGCGGCCGGCGGCCCGGGGCTTCGAAGTTTCTAAGTACACTTCTGTCGTACCCCCGTGCATGAAGAAGCTCATCATCCGCGGTGACCCCGGCATCCGGAAGGACGCCGTCATCGAGTACGACGGAACGGAGTACGTCTGTTTCGGGGTTTCGCGGCAGGGTGACTGGCACGGTCCCGACCGGCCGATGCTGTGGTGTACGATCGGGAGCGAGGACGAGCGCGAGACCTACCAGCGCCGAGAGTACATCCCGATCCACCTGGAGACGCTCAACACCGATGCCGAGTCCGTTAGCGTCGTCGAACCCGCCTGAGGCAGGTCTCCAGGTCTCTCGTCTGTGTTCCTGTTGGTCCCTCGGCCCAGGCAGTCTTTCCTCGGCCCCGTCTTCTCCCTTCGGCCCCCGTCTTCTCACTTCGGCCACCGTCTTCTCACTTCGGCCACCGTCTTCTCACTTCGGCCACCGT
>JAZKTI010000166.1:0-5916 GCA_036625635.1 Haloarculaceae archaeon | reverse complement strand
ATCGCCCGGCAGGCGACCGTCCCTGAGGAAGAGGCGGGCGCCGGTGAGGAGGGCGCGGACGAGGAGGGCGGGAGCGAGTTCGCGGTGATCTTCGGCGCGATGGGGATCACCGCCGAGGAGGCAAACGAGTTCATGGACGACTTCGAGCGCACGGGCGCACTCGAGCGCTCGGTCGTCTTCATGAACCTCGCGGACGACCCCGCCGTCGAACGGACGGTCACCCCGCGGCTCGCGCTGACGACCGCCGAATACCTGGCCTTCGACAAGGGCTACCACGTCCTCGTCATCCTCACGGACATGACGAACTACTGCGAGGCGCTCCGCGAGATCGGCGCCGCCCGCGAGGAGGTCCCGGGACGCCGTGGCTATCCCGGCTACATGTACACGGACCTCGCGTCCCTGTACGAGCGGGCCGGCCGGATCAAGGGCGAGGAGGGTTCCGTCACCCAGATCCCGATCCTGACGATGCCCAGCGACGACATCACCCACCCGATCCCGGACCTCACGGGCTACATCACCGAGGGCCAGATCCTGGTCGACCGCGACCTCAACAGCCAGGGCATCCAGCCGCCGATCAACGTGCTCCCGAGCCTCTCCCGGCTGATGGACGACGGGATCGGCGAGGGCCTGACCCGCGGGGACCACGGCGGCGTCTCCGACCAGCTCTATGCCGCCTACGCCGAGGGCGAGGACCTGCGGGACCTCGTAAACATCGTCGGCCGCGAGGCCCTCTCCGAGCGGGACAACCTGTTCCTCGACTTCGCAGACCGGTTCGAGAACGAGTTCGTCCAGCAGGGCTACGACACGGATCGCGACATCGTCGAGACCCTCTCCATCGGCTGGGAACTTCTCTCGGACCTCCCGAAGGACGAACTCCACCGTGTCGACGAGGAGTTCATCGAGGAGTACTACCTCGAGGAGGCCGGCGAGAAGGACATCGGCGAGGAAGTCGCCGCGGACTGACGTCGTCGCTCGACCCCGCTCCTCCATCGCCGTTCACCCGTGCGTTTCTGCAGGATTCACCCTTGGGCAGGCCCGCGTGCCTCCTGCTGGAGCCGGATGGAAACGCGAAGTACTTTATAGACAATTCACATATCGAGATCATGCAACGACGACTGTTCCTCAGATCGGTCGCCGCGGGCGGCGCGCTCGCGCTGGCGGGGTGTGGTGACGGCAATCCGCTCGCAACGACGACCTCGACGACCGCCGACGCTGGCGGGGCCGGCGACGTGGAAACCGGTGACGGCATCACCGGTGACGGCGGTGCCGGGACCGGCGGTACCGGTGACGGGGGAACCACAACCGTCGACGAACCCGATTCCGGGACCAGCGGTGGGGCGGGGACCGGCGGCGAGACCGGTGACGGTGGCGGGTCCACACCCACGGAGACCACCGAGTGGACGCCGACGGACTCGCAGGACGTCCCGACGCTGGGCAGCCTCGACGTACCCTTCGTGAACAACTACCGCTACAGGATGGACTTCTCGAACTACAATCCCCAGCCCGTGGACATGATCCTGGAGGGGGAGTGGCACGCCGGCGACTACCACAACACCGTGGACTACGACCAGATACACGGCGACTTCTACTATGTCGGTGGGACGATCGCCTACCAGACGGAGGGCCACTGCGCCTCCTTCTCCGACAGCAGCCAGGTGTCGATCCCCGACGTCGACAGCGAGCAGTGGGCGGATACCACCGACACCGAGGAGCAGGTGTCGGACTGGGCGGACATCCAGGCCTCCGGCCAGACCACCATCGACGGCGAACAGCTGTGGGTCTTCGAGATCGGGGCCGGGGAACGGGGGAACCAGTACGCCTACACCTACTACGTCAGTGCCGAAAGCGGGTACATCCGACGGATCGAGAGCCAGGGGCTCGTGGCCAACTACTGGGACTGGGGCAACGTCGGTCCAATCAGCTTGCCCTGTTGAACGGGGCCCCGAGGAGCCGGCGGCCGCGCTGGGCGACCTGGAGGTGGGCTTCGAGGACGACTACCGATACAGCATCGACGACTCGAACGACGAGACGCGGCAGATCGACCTGTTCCTCGAGGGGGAGTGGCACCGGGGCAACTTCCACCTCAACACGAACTACCAGGACGCGAGCCTCGACATCTGGCGCGTCGTTGGCCGGAGCTACGTCGCGACGCCGGAGTACTGCACGGCCGTCCCCTTGGCGGACGCCGATCCCCTCCGGCAGGTGGACGCCGACCAGCGGGCGGATACGTCGAGGACCCGGGAGCAGGTCGCGAGCTGGAAGGTTCTCCAGGCCGCGGGCCGGACGACCGTCGACGGCGAGGCGACGCGGGTCTTCGAGGTGGCCGCGTGCGAGCGCGGGAACGAGTGGCCCGTCTCGTACTACGTCGGGGCCGTCAGCCGGTTCATCGGCCGACTCGAAACCGGGGGCATCGTCGTCGAGTACTGGGACTGGGGCAACGTCGGGCCCATCGACGCCCCGTGCTGAAGCGGCAACCGGGAATCCGGGGGGTAGCCTGTCGAGACAGAGCTATTATTTGTAGAGAGCACATTCCTTCGGAGAGAAATGAATCGACGGCAGTTCCTCCGCGGCATCGGCATCGGCTCGCTGCCGGTCCTCGCGGGTTGCAACGAGGATGGATCAGGCGGACAGACGACAGACGGCACCGGGGGCAGTGGCGACGGGGGGGACGAAAACATCTTCGGTGACGGCGATGGGAACACCCAGGCGGCCACACCAGCGGACGGCGGTGGGACCACCCAAACGGCCACCGCAGGGGACGGCGGAGGGACCACGACGGAGGCGGGGACACCGAGGGACACGGAGACCGAAACCACCGAATTGACGCCCTCGGAGACCGCCACCGGCCCCACACTGGGAGCGCAGGACATCACCTTCGAGGACAACTTCCGGTTCCGTATCGACTACTCGAACTACGACCGGAATCCGGCGGACATGTCCGTACTCGGGGAGTGGAACAGGCGGGACTTGCACCTGGAACTAACCTACGAGGGCGATACGATGGACGTGTACTACGTGGGCAACGCCACCTACCTCCAGGCCAGTGGCTATTGTGGCACGATCAGCGTTGGAGACCAGGTCCCGGAACTCAACCCCCGGGACTGGGCTGAAACCAACAGCAAGCAGAAGCGCATCGAGGAGTGGAGCGACCTCGAGGCGACAGGCCAGACCACCCTCGAGGGCCAGAGTGTCTGGGTCTACAACTTCCGGAGCACCGTCGAAGGCGAGCAGTACGAGTTTACGTACTACGTCAGTGGGCAGTCGGGCCGACTCCGCCGAGTCGAGGTCCAGGGAATCGTCATCGACTACTGGGACTGGGGCACCGTCGGCCCGATCAGCGCACCCTGCTGAGACGGGACGGGGCGCCTCCCCAGGGTCGGTCCCCGTCCAGGGCTATCCGTCCCGCCGATCGAGACGGACGTCCTCGTCGACGACCAGCAGGTCGGAAGCGTCGGTGTCCATGACGTTCGCCGTGTCTGCCTGGACCCGCTGGCCGACCTCGCCGTCGAAGACCGACCCGAGGCTCTCGTCGGGAGCGAGGTACAGTTCCGCCACCCCGTCGTAGACCGCCCGTTCGGGGTCAGCTGGTAGCGATATCGAGTATGCCTCGACCCCGGACAGGTCCTCGGCGAGGGGAGCAGGCTCCTCTCGAAGATAGCTCGCGAACTCGTCGTGGGTCAGATCCGGGTCCCGAACCAGCAGGGTGAGGACTTTGCGCATGGGTGGGACTCACCCGGCGACGGGTTACACCTGTCGGCCCGCCGTCGGCCTGCGTTACCGACAGAAGGCATACGTGGCCGGCCACCGGAGGTCGAGTGGATGCCCGCCGACGTGACGGTGTTGCGCGCCGCCCGGAACGCCTTCCTGTTCGTGCTGCTCGCGCTCGTGGCCGTCAGCACCTATCAGTTCGCCACGACCGGCGGGATCGAGCCCGGCATCGCCGTCATCTGGATCGTCGGTGCCGGCGGGTTCTACGCTTCGAAGTGGTACTACGGGCGGAGCAGTGACGGAGCCGCCGACGCAGTGGCCGACGACGATGGCCGGACATCGGTCGGAAAGAGTGCCGAGATCGTGGCCGACGCCGATGCCGAGACCACGGTCGAGGACAGTGCCGAAATCCCGGCCGACGCCGATGCCCGGACCACGGCCGAGGACAGTGCCGAGATCGTTGCCGACGACGGTTCCGAGACCGGCGAGAGGCCGGGCGAGGGAAACTGAAAAGCGTTAACTGGATTGCGGGAAACATACCTCCCAATGGCCAAGGACGTCAAACCCACGCGCAAAAACCTGATGGCGATCGAGGATCGCATCGAGCTCTCCGAGCGTGGGCACGACACCCTCGAGAAGAAGCGGGACGGCCTCATCATGGAGTTCATGGACATCCTGGACCAGGCCCAGGACGTCCGCTCGGACCTCGAGACCAGGTACCAGGAGGCCCAGCGCGCGATCGACCTGGCCCGTGCGATGGAGGGCGACGTCGCGGTGCGGGGCGCGGCCGCGGCCCTGAAGGAACACCCCGAACTGACCACCCAGTCCCGAAATATCATGGGGGTCGTGGTGCCGGAGATCGAGTCATCGAAGGTCCGGAAGGACCTCGACGAACGCGGCTACGGCGTCCTGGGCACTTCCGCCCGCATCGACGAGGCCGCGGCGGCCTACGAGGATCTGCTCGCCCAGATCATCCTCGCCGCCGAGGTCGAGACGGCGATGAAAAAGATGCTCGAAGAGATCGAGACGACCAAACGGCGGGTGAACGCGCTGGAGTTCAAGCTCCTGCCCGACCTGCGCGAGAACCAGGAGTACATCGAGCAGAAACTCGAGGAGCAGGAGCGCGAGGAGATCTTCCGGATGAAAAAGATCAAAGCGAAGAAGGAAGAAGAGGAGAAGGAAGAGCGGGAAGCCGCGGAGGCGGAATCCGAGACGGTCGCGGGCGACGACTAACGCCCCCTGATTTTCCGCTACGGTCAGAGGACTGTCCTCGGTGGACTTCGTCCAGGCAGATTCGTCCGGGCAGATCCGTCCGCGCGGAATCGTCCAGGCGGTACCGCTTGGCCACGCGGCCGGTATCACCAGGCCCGACAACGATTTCGTCGGGACGCCGTCGGTACCCGTCGTCTGCTGGTGAAATAAACCCAAAACACAGTCGATAAACTGTTTAGGGCGATCTGTACCGGTTGTATCGTTTGCAGGATTTCCGAGAACAGTCTGAACCAGATGCCGATTTTATGGTGTGTCCGAGTCCGTGTAGATTCAGATGAACCGAATCAAACTGCTCGCAATCGCCGCCGCCGCGCTGGTTGCTCTCGCCGCCCTCGGCCCGGCAGGGGTCGCCGCTGCCGCGGAATCGGGGGAGGATGCCGAATCAGAACTGTCAATCGGCGTTAGCCAGGGGGCCGACCGATTGACTGTCGCCGTTTCGAACGAGACGACGGGTGCGGCCGTCGAAAACGCGACCGTGAACGTCACCTCCGATGGGAACTACTCCGTCAACGGCACGACCGCCTTCGACGGGATCGCCGCGTTCGACGAACCGAACGAGACGGTCAACGCCACGATTCACGTCGAGAAGAACAACGCAACGGCCACGACGAACGTGACCCTGACCGCAAACGAGGGTGATGGACCCTCGTTCGTCCCCTTCGGACAGCAGATCTCCGCGTTCGTCGATAGCCTCGGAGATGACATCGACGGACCGGTCGGACAGGCGGTGTCTGACCTGGCCCAGCACTTGGGTGGCCAGGCCGAACACGCCGGCCCTGACAGCGACGACGAGGACGACCAAGACGACAACGGCCAGGCCGAACACGCCGGCCCTGACAGCGACGACGAGGACGACCAAGACGACAACGGCCCGCCCGAGGACGCCGGCCCTGACAGCGACGACGAGGACGACCAAGACGACAACGGCCCGCCCGA
>JAZKTI010000165.1:0-5965 GCA_036625635.1 Haloarculaceae archaeon | reverse complement strand
CCCGCCTTCTGGTTGTGGTAGGTGATGCCATAGAGGTCCTCGGCGAGTTCCTCCTCGGGGACGGCGACGTAGTCCTCTGGGCTCCGATACTTCTCGAAGAGGTCCGGCGTGGTCTCGGTGACGCGCTCGTCCGTGCACTGTGCCGAGAGGATGACGGCGACCAGGAGTTCCAGCCGGTTCGAGAAGTCGAGCGAAATGGTGGCGTCGGGGTACTCCCCGTGGAGGCGGTCGAGGACCTCCGCGACCTGCTCCTCGCGGGACGGCAGCGGCGGGCCCATACCCGGGTGTCGGTGCCGGGCGGTTTGAGGAGTTCGGATTGCAGGCGTGACCGGTCAATCCGGGCAGCGCTGTCCGGGCAGTGAGATCCCATCCAGGCGATCGGCGAGCGGTTCGGGGTGGTTTCACGCACCGCCCCAAGAGCTTTTCTCACCCCGCCGGTGGGTGCTCGTATGCCAGGTCCCATCTTCCTCGAGAACGAGACGGTGGAACTGCGCCCCATCGAACCCGAAGACGCCGAGTTCTTCGCCGAGACGATCAACGATCCGCGCGTTCGCAGTGGGCTCTCCATGGTCGATCCCGTGAGCGTGTCCGGCGAGGAAGAGTGGATCGAGTCCCTCTCGGACGAGGACGGCGTCCACCTCGTCGTCGCAGTCGAGGGTGACCCCGTCGCAACGGTCGGACTCAACCACGTCCACCAGCGGTTCGGCACGGCCGAGCTTGGGTACTACGTCGCCGCCGAACACCACGGCCAGGGGTACGCGACCGCGGCGAGCCGCCTCCTGCTGCGCCACGCCTTCGACGAACGGGGAATGCACCGCATCACCGCGAAGGCCTTCGCCACCAACGAGGGCTCCCGGCGAGTTCTCGAGAAGGTTGGCTTCCGGGAAGAGGGGCGCCTTCGCGAGGACGCGTTCGTCGACGGCGAGCGCGTGGACACTATCGTCCACGGGATCCTCGCCGAGGAGTTCGAGGGCTGAGCACCCTCTGGTCTCGGGCGTCGACCGTCTTCCTATCTCCCCGCACCCGGCGAGTCACCTCGCCAAAAACCACTCCTCGATGACCTCGACGAGTACGGCCGCGAAGGTGGAGTCGGCGCTCCAGAACGCGACCTCCTCGGTGCTCCCGTCGCCGCCCGCGGTGGCGTGGACCGACAGCAAGAGGGTCCGATCGTCGACGAGCGTGAAGCGGCCGAACTCGACGTCGGGGGTCAGATCGGCCGGAATGGGCAGGGCCGTGAGTCCTCGCTCCTCGGCGACGACCGAACGGACCTCGGCGTCTTCACTTGCAACGACCACGTCGATGCCCTCGCCGGCGGCCTCCTCGAGGGCGCGGAGGACCTCGTCCTCCAGATGGGCCGGTCCGGGCGCACCGTACCGGATGCGGGACCCTGCGTCGCCGGCGAGGGTCCCGACCCGCGAGGCGATCGAGTCCGATCCGCGGACGAGCCAGATGGCTTCGCTCTCCTCCTCGTACTCGCGAGCGCTCTCGCGGACGTCCTCGAGGTAGTCGAAGGTCTCCGCGCCAGTCCGCTCGAGTTCGTCGAGGAGGCGGCTCCGGGCCCGCTCCAGCGAGACCGGCCGGTACTGGGTCGGCGTCGACTGCTGGATCTCGAGGAGGCCGCGCTCCTCGAGGCCTTCGGCCGCGCCGTAGACCTGCGAGCGTGGCACGTCGACCACCTCCGTCACCTCGGCGGCTGCGCCCGTCCCCAACTTCTGAAGGCCGAGGAAGACCCTGGCCTCGTAGGTCGTGAGGCCGAGGCGCGTCAGCCCCTCGACGGCCGCCTCGTCCTCCACGCTCACCCCTCCTCGCCGCCCTCGTCTTTGTCGAGGGAGCCGCCCGCGAGCCATGCCTCGTAGAGCCCATCGAAGGCGGCCCGGTCGATCGCGCCCGCGTGGAGGTGGGCGTCCGCGCTCCGGAGGTCGTCGGCGGTGACGGATCCGCGACGGCGGATGCCCGACAGCAGGTCGGTCTCGACCTGCAGCTCTTTTCCGCCACCAACCTGGCGGGGACCATCCTCTGAGGCCAGGGTCCCCTCCACTGTCAGGACGTCCCCGTCGCTGGTCGTCTCCGGGACTGCGATCCGGTAGGACACCCGCACGTCCGTCCGCAGGGGCAGGTCCCAAACCACGTACACGGTGTCGCCCTGTTCGGCTACGTCGATCGGTTCGGGATCGACCGCCGTTACCCTGATCCGGCCCTCCGAGACGGTCTCCTCGAGGACGATCCGACCGGCGGGCGCGTCCGCCGCCACGCCTACACCGACGCCTCGGCCGGGCAGGACCCGCGTGTGGTCGATGGCCCGGGCCGGGGCTGGCCGCTCACCTTCGACGCGGGCGGTGCCCGCGGTGGGAGTCGATGCGGCCGTAGCCTCGTGCTTCGAGTCGGGGAGGGGCTCCCCCGCCGCTACGGCCCCTGAGTTCGCGCCGGCGCCCGTTACCGGTGGCTCTTCTCCGTCGCCCTCTGCGTGCTGGGTCGCTTCTGGCGTGCTCTCCCTGGGTTGGGTCGTCTCCGGAGTACTCTCGTTGGGCTTGGCCGTCTCCGGAGTACTCTCGTTGGGCTTGGCCGTCTCCGGAGCACTCTCGCCAGGCTGGCCCCTCTCCGGCGTGCCCTCGTCGGCCTGGAGCGGTCCCCCCGGCGCCTCACCTGCCGCCGCGGCTTCCTCGTCGCGGAGGTCGTCGCGGGCCCACTCCGGACCGACGTACCGCGTCCAGACGACAAGCAAACTCGGGAGGACGAGGACGCTCCCGAGGAGGGCGTAGACGATGGTTAGGCCGGTGATGAGGCCGAACTGCTGGAGTGGGGGGAGGATGGCGAATACCAGGACCCCGAAGCCACCGACTGTCGTGGCCGCCGAGCCGACGAGCGCGCCACCGGTGCCCGTGACCGCCGTCCGGAGCGCGGGCCAGACCGCCCGCTGGCGCTCGAGTTCCTGGTTGTACCGCTCGCTGAGGTGGATGCTGTAGGCCACCCCGAGGCCGACGGTCAGGCTCGTGATCATCCCGGTCATGACGTTGAACGGGATGTCCACCAGGTACATCGTGCCGAGGATCCAGGCCACCGAGAGCACGACGGGCGTGAGCGTCACCGCACCCAGCGTCGCGCTCCCCTCGGTGAGGCGGTAGGCCAGCATCAGGAAGACGAAGACGGCGACGATGGTGATCAGGAGGCTCTGGATGACCGTATCGAGCAACTGGTCCTGGACGATCGAGTTCAGGATGGGCGTGCCGGTGGCGGTCACCTCGAATCCACCGCCGTCGATGGAGGCCGCGACGGCCTGCATCTGGTCCGTGATAGCTCCGCCGGCCGCGTTGCCGTCCACGCCGACGACGATCCGGGCGGCGGTGTAGTCGCTCCCGTCCCGCAGGATGTACGAACCCGCGCGGTCCGGTGCGACCTCGAAGAGGGTCCCGTAAACTGCAGTCAGGTTCGCGTCGGGGACGCCGTTGCCGTCGGTGTCCGCCGCCTCGACGGTCGCTGCGACGGTCTCGTTGGTCGCGGCGACGGACTCCATGACGGTGAGCGGACTCTGGATGGCCGCCTCCCCGCCCGCGATGTCCTTCGTGACGCCCTTGTCGGCCGCCTCGGTCTGGGCGTCGGCGATCCGTTCGAGCGCGTCCGCACTCGCCAGGTCGCCCTCGATCAGGATCTGGGCCCGGGAGTCCTCCCGGAGGAAGTTGTCGTTGACGTACGCGAGGTTCGCCTTGGCGGAGTACTCGCCCGGGGCAAAGGGCTCCGGGAGTTCCTTCATCCAGTCGGGTGGGTCCTCTGCGAGGAAGTCAGACTGGTCGAAGGCCGTGCTGACCTGGGTCCCACCGTAGCCGCCCGCGACGGTCACCAGCAGGGCCAGTGCGATGACGACGTAGGGGGTCTTCCGGGCCGCCGTGGCGCCGACGGAGAGGGCTCGACTGGCCCACCCGCCGCCGGTCCCGATGGCACGCTTGCGCCGGTCGAAACCCCAGCCCTCGAGCAGTTCGTCGAGTTCGACCTTCAGGGCCGGGACGAGGGCACCGAACACCAGGAGTGCCGCGACGATGCCCACGGAAGAGACGATCCCGAACTCGCGGATCGGCGGCACGGGGCTGGTCAGGTTCGAGAGGAAGCCGATGACGGTCGTCGCCGTCACCCAGACCAGGGCGATCCCGACGCCGCCGAGGGCGACTCGCATCGACCCGCGGGCACCGCCTTCGTGGCCTGCGGGGCCGCCCTCCTCGTGGGCCGCGGGACCGCTCTCCTCGGTCGTTCCGCCCTCGCTCTCGCCCAGGCGTTCCTCCCGGTGTCGCATGAATATGTGAATGGCGTAGTCGATCGACAGCCCGATGAGCAGGACCGGTACGGCGACGAAGAGCTGGTTGAACGCGATGTCGGCCCAGCCCATGAAGCCGAAGGTCCAGGCGAGGACCGCGCCGATCCCGAACAGGCCGAGCACGATGTCGAGCACGTCCCGGTAGCCGATCGCGAGGGCCAACAGGACGAACAGGAGGGCCAGCGGGGCGACGATAGTCATGCTGTCGGCCATCGAGGCGTCGATCTCGTGGGTGATCAGGCCGCCGCCGAAGACGAGGTAGTCGAGTGAGCCACTCTGTGCGTCCGCAACGTCCGCGATTGCGAGCTGGGCGTCGATGATCCGGTCGGAGACCCCGACCGGACTCGCCGTGTCACCCTCCGTCGCCTGGGTGAGGACGAGCATCGTCGCGTTGGCCTGGGCGGTCCCGGGGTCATAGCCCTGGCTGGGCATCAGTGCCAGGACCCCGCCGGCCGTCCCGCTGTCGCCGCCATCGCCATCGTCGCTCAGGACGGTTCTGACCACGGACTCGACCTGGCTCTCGTTCATGGAGTCGAGCTGGCCGCGCTGTTCGGCCAGGGTCGGAGCCGGAGCGCTCTGGAGAGCCTTCCGGTCGTCCTCGAGCGTCTTCCCGCGCTCCGCCAGGGCCTCGGCCCACTCCTGCAGGTCCTGCCCCCGGCGCTCGACGGCCTCGTACTCGGCCTGGAGAACGCCCCTGGTGCCCAGGGTGTAGGCGGCCTCGGCCTCCTCCTGGCTGGTCACCACCCGGAGTTGCTGGACCGCCAGTCTGAACGTCTCGAGGTGGCGCTGTCCGAGGTCGACGGTGGTGTTCGCGTCGACGGCCCGGAAGGCCGGCTCGACGGGCGCCTCCGGATTCTCGCGGAGCTGCGTCATGCTCCCCCGGAGCCGTGCCGCGGTGGCGTTCAGTTCGTCTGTCCGGTTCTGAAGGTCCCGCGAGGCGGCTTTCAGCCGGCTACGGTTTGCCTGCAGGTCGGACCCTCGCTGCTGTAGTTCGGTCGCCTGGTCCTGCCGGATGGCCGCCGTCGCGACGACGTTGGGCACGCCCAGGATCGCATCGGACTCGGCGAGCGTGTCGTTGACCGTCTCGTTGTCCCGCACGGCCTGCTGGAAGTCGAGCACGTCGAGCATGGCCGACTTCGAGAGGACGTCGCCGTCGCGCACGATGATCTGAGCGGTGGTCGTGTCGCCGTTCTGGCCGGCGAAGTTCGCCTCGACGAAGTCCAGCTTCTCCCCGGCCGGGGAGTCTGACTGGAACTGATCGAGCGATGAGGTCTGGTCGACCATCGGTGCGCCCGCGCCGACGCCCACGGTCAGCAAGAGCATGACCACGATGGCGATGCGGCTGTGGTCGACGAGGACGTCGGCGATACGGCCGACGATCTTCACCGAGACCACGTCCCGGCGGGACGCCAGAGTGTTTGTAGGGACATACTAACAATATCTTCATTCTCAGCCCGTCGGGCTTAAAGACACCGGAACCCGGCGTCGTTCCTAATGCCTTTCCGGGGACCGGGCCTGCAGGCGAGACGGCGGCCCGTGGACCTGTTCGGCTGGCCAGACCGGTGGCCGGACAGGGGTTCCGGGTTACCTCGGGGGTCCTGGTGGGTTCTTCCAGCGAACTCGGCGTCTCGGGGGTCCTGGCAGGTCCTTCCAGCGAACTCG
>JAZKTI010000164.1:0-6081 GCA_036625635.1 Haloarculaceae archaeon | reverse complement strand
GAGGTGAGGGCTTTCGGGCTGTTTGCGGGTGCGGTAGCACCACCAGCAACTGCCGCGAGCGAGGTGAGGGCTTTCGGGCTGTTTGCGGGTGCGGTAGCACCACCAGCAACTGCCGCGAGCGAGGTGAGGGCTTTCGGGCTGTTTGCGGGTGCGGTAGCACCACCAGCAACTGCCGAGAGCGGGGTGAGGGCTTTCGGCTAATCCCGGGAGAAGCCGTATACGAATCGATTTCGAGTCCAACCGAGGCCCCCCTGGTAGTCGGGCATTCATCGATCCGTTCAGCGGTGCTCGGGTCGGGCGAGGTCCCGCTCGACGATGGCCGCCACGAGGCTGGCAAAGCGCTCGCCGGCAGCATCGAGGAGGGCTTCGCCAACCGCCGCGTCGCTCGCCGTCGGATCGCCCATCACCCCGTTCTCGCTGAACTCCGCGGTGTCGTAGGCGAGGTTGCTGCCGCCGGCCCACTCCCCCCACCCCTCGGCGGCGCCGTCGGCGGCCTCCCCGAGTCGGTCCTCGTGGACCAGGTCCGGGCGGACGGCCCGAAGCACGCTCGTCTCAGCCGCACCCGCGTGGCCCATCTCGACGTCCCCGCCGTCACCGGCGTCCCCGCCGTCACCGGCTTCCCCGCCGTCACCGGCGTCCCCGCCGTCACCGGCGTCCCCGCCGTCACCGGTCACCTCGGCGGCGACGGCCTCGGGAACGATGGCGTCGAACCAGGTGAACGGGACCGCCAGGGCGGTTTCGGACCGGGTCACCCCGGCACAGACCTCCTGGAGCGCCGGGACGTTCCCGCCGTGACCGTTGACGACGACGATCCGGTCCCAGCCGTGGCTGGCCAGGCTCTCCAGGACCTCTCTCACGTACGCACGGAACGTGTCCGGACTGACCCAGCAGGTGCCGGTGAACTGGCGGTGCTCTTCGGCGACGCCGACCGGAACCGTCGGGCCGACGAGGACGGACGCCTCGGCGGCCGCGACGCCCGCCTCGGCGACGGCCTCGGCGAGGAGGACGTCGGTGCCAAGGGGGGCGTGGGGCCCGTGCTGTTCGGTGCTCCCGACGGGGACCGCGACGACGTCCACGTCGCTGCCGTCGACGTCGGTCCAGGAACGCTCCGCGAGGTGCATACCGGGCGTTGCGCCCCGGTCGGCTTAAGCGGTGGTCCCGGGATCCCACGAACTGGCTCGCGAGCGATGGGCACGCCAGCCGGGTTGTCCGCAGGTACGGGTGCCGAATCCCGGTCCAGGGTGGGGGCCGACCGCCTCGGGGTAGGGGTGTCGCGTGAACCGACAGCAGGGCACCGTCCGTCCCGACGAGTGGGCGAGGAAATTGACTCGGCCTGGAAATTGACTCGGCCGGAAACACGCTGGTCTCAGACCAGCGTCTCCGGGCGCTCGGAGAGGTACTCGAAGACCAGGCCGAGGGCCACACCGTAGACCCAGTGGGCAACCAGGGTCACGCCCAGGAAACCGACCAGGGTGAGGCCGAGGAACCCGTCCCAGAAGGCCAGGGCGAAGCCGGTCCAGAGGGCAGTCCCGAAGTAGATGCCGTTCACGGGCATCCGGTCTCCGGGCAGGTAGGCCTGCAGCGCGGCGAACAGGAGCGGCCACGGGACCATGCCGCCCGCAAGGAACACGAGGTAGCCGGCGGTCACCTCGGGGAGGATGCCCTCCAGACCGGTCAATTCGGTCAGACTGGCAAAGGAGGCCGGGGGAACACACCAACGGACTCGCCGACCAAGAGAACCACTATCATCGCCGCCGTACCCACGAGTCCCCCGGCCGCTCCGACGACACCGTCGGCCAGGATACCGACCAGTCGGTCGAACTCCGTCCCGGAGACCTCCTCGAACTGGCTATCTGTCTCCTCGAACTGACTGTCTGCCCCCTCGATCTGGCCGTCGTCCAGACTCCCCCCCCGACGTCTGGCATGGTATAACGTGTCAAGGGCCTATCGGTCAAAAACGTTGGTTTCCTGCGCCCGGCACAACGGCTTTCCGGCCGGTAGTATAGCACCCGGTATGGACGGGGACGAAGAGCAGGCGGGTGGATCGAACCGTGGCACTTCGGACACCCCGGGCGGAGCAGCGGACGGAGCCGCCGGCGGAGCAGCGGTGTCGACGGCGGCGGAGCAGCGGATGGAGCCGCCCGCGGAGCAGCGGTGTCGACGGCGGCGAAGTAGCGGACGGAGCCGCCGGCGGAGCAGCGGTGTCGACGGCAGCGATGTAGCGGACGGAGCCGCCGGCGGAGCAGCGGTGTCGACGGCGGCGAAGTAGCGGACGGAGCCGCCGGCGGAGCAGCGGTGTCGACGGCGGCGAAGTAGCGGACGGAGCCGCCGGCGAAACAGCGGACGGAGCCGGCGGCGAAACACCGGACGGAGCCGCGGACGGAGCAGCGGACGGTGCAGCGGCGGCTGCGAATGGGGCTAGCGGAGGGGCCGGGGACGAGAATGAGGAGGGGACGGTAGATGGGAGTGGGGGCGTAGGAACGGCATACGACCGCCTCGTCCAGACCGACGTGGCCGACTTCGAATCGAATCCGTACACCGTCGACCTCGAATTCCCCGGAACGACGGACCTGATTCCCGACGTCTCGGGCCAGCGGGTCCTCGACGCCGGCAGCGGGTCCGGGCGGTACGGGGCGTGGCTGCTTGATGCGGGCGCGGCCGAGGTTGTGGCCGTCGACGCGAGCCCGGCGATGCTCGACGTCGCTCGGGACCGCCTCGGCGAGCGAGCAGAGGCGCTCGATGGGACCGTCGAGTTCCACCGGTCCGACCTGGCCGACGGGCTGGAGTTCGCGGCCGCGGACGCCTTCGACGGGGTCGTCTGTGGCCTGGTCCTCCACTACCTCGAGGACTGGCGGCCGACCTTCGAGGAGTTCGCCCGCGTTCTCCGGCCTGGTGGGTTCGTGGTCTTCTCGGTTTCCCATCCAGCCGACGAGTTTCCACTTGAAGCGGCGGAGAGCTACTTCGCGACGCGGCAGAAGACGAAGGAGTGGACGGTCGAGATTCCCGACGACGCACGCCCCTTCTCGGCGCGGGTGAATCCGGTGCTGGATGCCGGCTTCCGCCTGGAGGAAATTGTCGAGCCGGAGCCAACCGAGGGGTTCCGCGAGAAGCGGCCGGATCGGTACGAGACGGAATCACGCCACCCGGTCTTCGTGGCCTTCCGGTTCGTACTCCCCCCGGATTGACGGTCGAACGCGGGGGATTCCGCTCCCGGGACCACCCGTCTCAGAGGTCCTGGGCCGTCGCGACGGCCACGTCGATCGGCGGGGCCTCGAAGACCGTCCGCTCGCAGTAGGCGTTCGTGCCCGCACAGTAGAGGTCCCGCGCGGCATCGATCACGGCGTCGGGGAGGGGCTCGGGAGAGCGCTTACAGAGGGCCCGCCAGTCGGCGACGTCCTCGCGCTCGGCCCGGGCCTTGGCCTCGCTCACGGCCTCGACCCACGCCGGTTGGGTCCGCTTGTGGTACTGCCGGATCACCTCCTTGGAGATCTGGCGGCCGTCGTAGGCAAACCGGTTCTCGTCGAAGGTCCCCACCACGTCCGCGATCCGGACTTCGCCCTCGTAGTAGAGACACTCGATCTTGCCGTCCTGGTGGTCGAACCCGGCCCGGTCGGCCTGCCGGGTCACGACGCGATTGCCCTCGCGGGCGAGGGCCTCGAGGTCATCGAGATCGGCTGCCCCGGCGACGGCGTCGGCCTCCCCCCGGTCGAGGTACCGGTCCTGCTCCTCGTACTTCGTCGAGAACTCGACGACCGCCTCCGGCAGGTCGACGGCCTCGTCGGGCCACTCCTCGTAGGGCAGCCCGTGGTCGGTGGGCTCCGAGCGGGACCGGAGCGAGGACCCGACGCCGACCCGATTCCTGAAGACGATCTCGAGGGGGACCAGGTAGTTTTCCCCGGCCCCGTCGTGATATGCGTCGTAGTCGTAGGTTCCCTCCCGGAAGGGCAGGTCGGGCACCTGCGTCAGGTCGATGGCCATCTCGGTGGGAGCGTGGCCACCGTTGAGGGCCACCTCCAGGGGGACCGGCTCTCCATCGTGGACGACGCCGCGATAGTGGGTGGGGACGTCCGCGTCCTCGAGCAACTCGAAGTTGAACGCTCCCATCGTACACAAGGAGGCCCCCTTGTCCGGAATGGCGTCGGGCATCGGCCCCCAGTCGAAGACCGAGTATGCGTCCGAGAAGACGAACGCGCCCCGGCCCAGGCCCGCCGGCGTCGCGGGTTCCTCGATCCGGAAGTCCTTGACGCTGGTCATGCCTGCCGGGTTCCCCCGCGGGGACCAAGTGGTTTCCGAACGGCGGGCTTGCTGTCAGGACGTTATCGGGGCGCGCTGCTGAGACGGGAGCAGGGATCGCTGACGAGACTGCGCCGGGAAGCGCCGATGAGAATGCCCCGGGAATGGGACCGGGCAGACGTGACTGAAGATACGACTATCGTTTTGAGGGATTTTTAGTGAGCACCGTGCTCACACTCGGGTGATGCAGGCAGACTCGCCCTTCCCTCGCCTCGCTGCCCTCTTCGTCGCCGGTGTGTGGCTCCCCGTCGTCGTCGCAGAGCTCACACACGACGTCCTCTCGATGTACATGAGTGGCGTGGCGTTCACGCTCGTCGTCGCAGTCGCCTTCGCCCTCGTGGCGTGGCTCGTCTTCGGGGTGTGGGACGTCGACCGGGTCGACTTCCTCATCGCGTCCATCGTCATGCCGTGGCTCGCGGCGCTCGCCCTGTTCCTCGCCGCGCTCGTCGTCGGACGGCACCTGCACCTCGGTGGGCTCCGGTACCTCGGCTTCAGCATCGAGGATCTGTTCGTCTACGCCGGGTCGTTCACCCTCGCCGGAATCGTCGCGGTCGGCATCCACCGCCAGGTCGCCACCCTCGCGGACCGATACGCTCCCGTCCCGGGGCCCCGTCGGGTCGCGCAGGTCGTCGTCGTGCTCGCCGTCGTCGCCGTGGTCGGCCTCGGCGGCCTCGCGACGGTGACGGCGACCTCGGCCACGATCTCGAGCGCGCAACCCGGTGTGGCCGGCGGGCTCACACCCACCCTGAACGTGTCGATCGACAGCCCCCCGACGGAGTTGCGCCTCACGGTGACCGCGCCCGACGGGACCTCGACCACGACGAGAGTGCCGCAATCGTCACTGGAGGGTGGGGACACGACGGTCCCCGTCGCGTTCGGCAGGGTCGGTGGCGACGTCCGGCCCGGAACGTACCACGTCGGACTCGTGGCAGTCTCGGGCCTCCGGGTCGACGAGACGACCTACGAGGTCGCGACCGCGCCGTCCCCGAGGATCCGGGCCGTGGTGACGGCCGGGCCCGGCGAGCCACTGGCCCTCGACCTGCCGTCCGGGGCGAGGGTGTACCGGCCAAGCCCCGGCCCGGTCGACGACCGGACGCGGGTCGGGGTCGTCATCGAGAACCTGGGCGACGTCGCGGCGCGCGTTGACACCCGCGTTCGGCTCGCTGATGACCGGGTCGCCGCTC
The DNA here is from genome assembly GCA_036625635.1 of Haloarculaceae archaeon. Classification (GTDB taxonomy): domain Archaea; phylum Halobacteriota; class Halobacteria; order Halobacteriales; family Haloarculaceae; genus JAZKTI01. The sequence goes on along the minus strand of JAZKTI010000164.1, from coordinate 604 downwards.
GCGAGATCCTCGTGGGGCCCGGCCAGCGGAGCGGGAACGTCATCGACATCGCGCCGGAGGACGTCGAACGGATCAGAGAGCAACTGAACGGCACGGTCACGGTCGAAGTGAGCTACGGCGACGAGCAGGTGACCGAGCGCGTCCGACTGTCCTCGTGAGCCGTCCGCACAGATCGGGTTCCGGACAGTTCGCCCCCGGCGAGGCGCGCACCTTCCCGTGGCTTTATCCGCACTTGCCCCGAGGCACCTGCCAATGGCCAACGCGGAGCGGCACCCGAACGTCCCCCGGGATCGGTTCGACTTCACCATCCAGCCCGAGACCGACCAGTCCTTCGAGAACGCCCTGGCGAAGGCTCGCGCAGGCGAGCGGTTAACCGTCGAGGACGGCGTCGAACTGCTGACGACCGGGACCGACATGCCCGGCATCGACCTCGCGCGGAAGGAACTCGTCCTCGAGGCTGCGGACCGGCGGCGTGCCGAGGTCGTCGGCGAGGAGGTGACCTTCGTCACCAACCTGAACAACAACGTCACGACGGCCTGCAACACGGGGTGTCTGTTCTGTAACTTCAAGGACCGCTCCGACCAGTTCCTCGCGGAGAACGACG
>JAZKTI010000163.1:0-6147 GCA_036625635.1 Haloarculaceae archaeon | reverse complement strand
CCGAGGGCTTTCTGGGCAGTTGGAGTAGGGTATTCGATTCCCTCCCACCGCGTCCCACATTACAACAACATCCGGTCGAGGTCGACGACAGTCCCCGCCTCGGCGTCAGGGTCGCCCACTAGCTGCCCGATGCAGACAGCCGTCCCGGCCGCGGTATAGCAGGCAACCTGCTGGCCATCTGGTTCGTCTACGTCCTCCCCCTCCAGCACGCCGGGAGCGTAGACGGGGGCTCCCTCGGCCACCTCGCGGGCGGCGCTGTCGGCAATCGTGAGGCGGGGAAGGTGCTCCAGAGCACGTTCAGCGGGCTGCACGACCTCGCGAAGCTGTTGGGCGTTGTCGTCCTCCCGCCAGAAGGCCAGCGCGTCGGCGAGGTCGTGCATGGTGACGAGCGTGGTGTCGTCGAAGGTGCCCGTGGCCGCCCGGCGGAGGTCGCCCATGTTTGCGCCGGTCCCCAGCGCCAGACCGAGATCGTGACAGAGTTTCCGGACGTAGGTCCCGGCCTCGCATTCGATCCGGAGGAGGGCCCGGCGTTCCTCGCGTTCGAGGACCTCCAGATCGTAGATTTCCCGCGTGCGGAGCTCCCGCTTGACGGCACTCTTCCGGGGCGGTTTCTGATAGATAGGCCCCTCGAACTCCGCGAGGACGGCCTCGAAGTCCGCCGGGGCGGGGCCGTGGAGTTCCAGGACGGTGACGTACTCCTTGCGGGCGTCGGCGAAAACCTGGGCGAGGCGGGTTGCGTCACCCAGGAGGACGGGAAGACAGCCGGTCACCTTCGGGTCGAGCGTCCCGGCGTGGGCGGCCCGCTCCTGGCCGGTCATGTCCCGCACCCAGCCGGCGACCTGGTGGGCCGACGGCCCCGGCGGCTTGTCGAGGTTGACGACGCCGAAGGACAGCAGGTCGGCGGGCGAGCGCTCCTCGGGAGCGGGACGGAGCACCATCGGCTACTCGAATGTGTAGGTGACGCCGGTTACGGGCATCTGCCCCTCGTCGGCTGCCCCGTCGTAGCGGTCGACGGCGTCCGTGACGAGGTCAAGCACCCCGTCGGCGTCCCACCGGGCGGTGTTCACGACGAGGTCGTAGATCGAGCGGTCCTCGATATCGATGCCGTAATACTCCGCGTAGCGGAGTGCCTCGCTCTCGGCGCGGGCCCTGGTCTCCTCGGCGGCGGTCTCGACGTCCTTGTCCTCCCGGGCGGCGATCCGGGCGGCGCGCACCGACAGGGGGGCGTCGAGCCAGACCTTCAGGACGGCGTACTCGCCGGCCATCCAGCCCGCCAGGCGCGACTCGAGGACGAGATCCTCGCGGTCCCGAGCGGTCGTGCGGAGGCGGCGGTCCAGGTCGAGGTCGATCGACTCGTCGTCCTCGGCCGCCCGGTTGAGTTCGAGCGGACTCATGTCCCGCTCGGCGGCGAGGTCCCGGAAGACGTCACCACCGGAGACGTGATCGTAGGAGAGAGTGTCGGCCAGACTGGCAGCGAGCGTGCTCTTCCCGCTGCCAGCGGGGCCGGAGACGGTGATCAACATACCCACCCTGCGGCGGTCCCGGTAAAATGCGTTGCGAGTTGGAGAGGGAGGACGGGTGTGGTGGTACCGTCCCAGCGTTCGGCCAGAAAGCCCTCGGCCCGCTCGCTGGAAGTGCTGCTCCTGGAGTCCCCGCTTACACCCAGAAAGCCCTCGGCCCGCTCGCGGGAGTTCTTGCCCCGGCTGCCATCGAGTACAGCCCGAAAGCCCTCGGCCCGCTCGTGACCTCTGCGCGGGATATCCTCGCTCGTTGCACTCACTCGGATAGGGCCCGCGCAGAGAGACACGAGCGGGCCTCGCCCTTTCATTCCACCAGGATTCCGGCTGCCGAAGTGCCCTGGGCGCCCGGAAGCTGCCAGCCGCCGCAGAGTTACACCCCTGGTGGACTGAAATGGCGAACCTCGTCCCGCGGCCGCTGAGCGGGCCCTATCCGAGTGAGCGTAGCGAACGAGGATATCCCGGTCAGCGGCCGCGAGCGAGGTGAGGGCTTTCGGGTTGCTTGCGGTTGTAGTGGCAGTCCCACGAACTCCAGAGAGCGAGGTAAGGGCGTTGTGACCGTCAGCGCTGGCGGTCGGGATACGGCCACCGGATCGGGGCCTTCGATCGCGTTCGACAGTGGAGTCCGCCCGATCAGGACGTGGGCGAGGTCTGGACGTGGAGGGCCTTCCGGATGATCTGGTTGAACCCCATCGAGCAGATGAAGTACCAGACGAGCCAGGCCTGAACGGGACCGAGCGCGCTGGTAGTCCAGGTTCCGAGGCCGCCGATGAGGGGCAGCACGATAGCCGTCTCCCCACCCACGGCGACACCGACGTCGAAGACCATCCAGTACAGCCAGAGGAAGACCGGGATGGTCAGGAGCATGATCCAGACCATCGGCCGGAACTGCTGCTTGAAGACGCCGACGTTGTCGGACATCATCTCCATCTGCTCGTCCTGGATCCGGTCGAGTGCCTCGTCGTCGTCACGTTCCTTGGCTGCCTTGCGGCGCTCCTTGAGTTCCTGCTGGCGCTCCTGGTAGTCGGACATCATGTCCTGGTCCATCAGGTAGTCCATCATGAGGCTCGAGTACAGCCCGGTGAGCATCGACAGGATCAGGATGGTGATGTAGAACGGGAGCATTCCGTTCAGCGGGCCGAGGGCGACGTCGAGGACACCACCGATCACACCGCGGATCCCGGGCTGGGAGTACCCGAGGAACAGGCCGACGACGCCGACAGCCGCGAGCTTGTCCCAGGTCGTCCAGCTGGTGTCGTCCTCCTCCTCGTCGGGTTCCGGTTCGGCCTCGTCGAGGGCGTCCCGGACGCCCTCCGGATCATCGACGACGAACCCGGCGCCGCCGGCGTCGACCAGCAACCCCTTCTCGATGAGGCGGCCCCACTGTCCGCTGGTCAGGTCGTCGCTGACGTCGCTCCAAGTGACGGTGCCCTGCTCGTCCGCCACGGCGAGCACCGTTGAGAGCGCGTCGGTCATCGACTCGCCGTCGGCGGCGAGTTCGTCGACCTTCTGGGCTGTGCGGGCCATTACGGGAGTGATGGCGACGATGGCATATGAACCTTTTACTCGACGCGTGCCGCGATCGCGGCCTCGATGTCCCCCCAGACCTCCGCGGGGGATTGTTCGCCGTCGATCTCGACGAAGCCGTCGTGGTCACGGTAGCGCTCGATCACGGGGGCGGTGTTCTCGTCGAAGACGTCCAGGCGGTTCCGCACGGCGGCCACGTCGTCGTCCTCGCGCTGGATCAACTCGCCGCCACACTCCTCACAGACTCCGTCCTCGGCGGGCTGGTCGAACTCGACATGGTAGGTCTCCCCACACTCCGAACAGACCCGACGGCCGGTCAGCCTGTCGACGAGTTCCTCGCGGGAGACCGACAGCGAGAGAATCACGTCGAGGTCGGTCATGTCCGCGAGTTCCTCGGCCTGGTCGGCGGTGCGGGGATAGCCGTCGAGGACGAAGCCCTCGGCCGACGCCAGGGCTTCCTCGACGATGGCGTCGACCACCTCGTCCGGGACGAGGTCGCCCGCGTCCATGTACTCGCCCGGGGTGTCGTACTCCGTGTCCATGTCCGAGATGTCCATCCCCTTGTTCGCCCGGAGTGCGTCGCCGGTCGTGACGTGGTCGACATCGAAGGCCTCCGCAATGTGTGTGCTCTGGGTGCCCTTGCCTGCGCCGGGTGGCCCGAGGATCAGAATGTGCGGTCCGCTCATGCGCTGGGGTCCGACGGCGGGGGTTAAAGGACTGTCCAAATCCGGCGACGTTCCCCGCGTGGACCGGGCTGGTGGCGCTCGCCGCCGCCCGCAGCCCTCAGAGCGGACCCCGATTCGAGCAGCCACCAGCGACGCTCCGCCACGGGTTCGGCCAGGGGCCTATTCGGTCAATGGCAAAACGAGACCGAAGATCAGGGGGACGAAGAACCCGATTAGCAGGCCAAGCACCTCTGCGTCGAAGAACAGCGCGGTCTCCCAGTCGGGGAGGGGGCCGACCAGGACCGGCAGGATCGCCTCGCCGAAGACGCCCAGGAGCAACAGGCCGACGCCGACCTGCAAGCCCCGTTTCGTGATCGTCGGGTAATCGTAGGAGCGACCGTGTCCCATGTCCCGTCCGGTCCTCGCGTCCGGCAAAAAGCTGTCGGGAGGGGGTACTCCTCGGCTCTTGTGACACTGTGACATACTCTCTCGATACCCTCAAGGTCGACGGCCGCAAGGATCCGCGTATGTACGAACTCGTCCTCGAACTGCTGGTCGAATTCGGTTCCGTCGTCGGCGTCGGCCTCGCCGCCACGGGACTGGCCGCGCTCGGCCTCATGTCAGAACTCGCCGGTTACGCTCGGGTAACCAGCGGACAGACCCTCGGGTTCTGGTTCCTCTTCATGGGACTCGTCGCCCTGGTCGCCGCCTACAAGCTGACCGTCGACGAACTCATTCCCCGATTCCATGCGGCACGAGCCCGGCGGTCCGGGACGGAGTCCGGATAACCCCCGATCCGGCCAGCGGACCTGTTCGCCACCATACCCGAAGGCCTTAGCCGCCCTCCCGCCAAGGCTCGCCACATGGACCCCCTCCTCGTCAAGGCCGCCCGGGGCGAACGGACACCCCGGCCGCCGGTCTGGCTCATGCGCCAGGCCGGCCGACACCTCCCAGAATACCGCGAGATCCGCGAGGACACCACCTTCCTCGAGGCGATCAAGACACCCGCGCTCGCAGAGGAAATCACGCTCCTCCCCTGGGAGTACTACGAACCCGACGGCCTGGTCGTGTTCTCGGACATCCTCACGGTGCTCGAACCGCTCGGCTTCTCCTACCACATCGAGAGCGGCGTCGGTCCGGTTGTCGAGGACCCCGTCGACGGCCCGGACGACGTCGACCGATCCCACGACGACGTCACCAGCGAACTCGATTACGTCGGCGACCTGGTGGCTCGCGTGCGCGAGACGACCGCCGACCTCCGAACGGCAGACTGCAACCGGCCCGCCGTGGTCGGGTTCGCGGGTGGGCCGTTCACGCTCGCATCCTACGCCACCGCCGGCGGCTCCTCCCGCAACCACCTGCCTCTCCGAACGTTTCGGGCCCGCCATCCCGGACCCTTCCGGGAGCTGCTGGAATCCTTCGCCGACGTCGTCCGGGACTACCTCGAGTTCCAGATCGCGAGCGGGGCCGACGTCGTCCAGCTCTTCGACACATACGCCGGGATCCTTCCGCCCGCGGACTACGCCGAGTTCGTCCGCCCGCTCCATCGCGAGATCCTCGCGGACCTCTCCGCACCGGGCATCGTCTTCGTCCGACACATGGGCGGCCGGCTCGACCAGCTCGCCGACGCCGGTGCTGACGTCATCGGACTGGATTGGACCGTCGACATGGCCGAGGCCCGCGAGCGACTCGGTGGAACCCCGGTCCAGGGGAACCTCGACCCGGCGGCGCTGTACGCTGACCCCGAGGTCGTCCGTTCGCGCACCCGCGACCTGATCGCGGCGGCTGGCGAGCGCGGCCACATCCTCAATCTCGGCCACGGCGTCCACGCCGACACGCCGGTCGAGGGGGTCCGGGCCTTCGTCGAGACGGCGAAGGAGACCAGTCGGTAGCTCGGTGAACGGGCCGGCCGGCCGATATGTCGCCCAAGCTGTTGTCCGCTGGCGAACCGCGAATGGTCCGCTATGGCCCTGTTTTCGCGTTCGAAATCCCCAATGAGGGCCTCTGCCGCAAACCCCCTGAAAGCCCTCACCTCGCTCGCTCACGGCTCGCTTCGCTGGCCGAGAGAACGAGTGCCCGCGAGCCACCGTCAGAGCAAGCTCTGACGAGTTCCCCCTCGGTCGCACGCTCCCTCGGGTGACCCTCGTTCGCCCGTTTCACTCGCTCACGATGACGTCGTTCCCACGCAACGTGGCCTCGCTGCTCACCGGCGAGGGAAGCGAGCCGGTTCGCCATCTCGAGGCCTCGCTCCGTTCGGCCTCGCGTGCTTCGCCGCCTCCGTATACCGTCCGGGAGGCCGGCGATAATGAATAAGAAAAGAATTGAGAGTAAACAGGGGGTAGAAAGCCCCCGTTCGCTCCGGTCGGTGGGCTCACTCACGGCTCGCGACACTCGCCGTTCGCTCATCTCGAGGGCTCCCTTCGGTCGCCCTCGCAGTC
>JAZKTI010000162.1:0-6153 GCA_036625635.1 Haloarculaceae archaeon | reverse complement strand
CCAGAAAGCCCTCACCTCGCTCGCGGTCGCTGAGCAGGATATTCTCGCTCACTTCGATCGCTCGAATAGTGCCTGCTCAGCGACTAGACAAGCGCGAGCGAAGTTCGCCCTTTCAGTCCACCAGGGGTGGGAACTTGCAGATCGCTGGGCACGTTCCGGACGTTCAGCCGTTTTGGACTTCGGCTCCTGGCGGACTGAAAGGGCGAGGCCCGGTGGCCGGCGCTTAGCGGGCGGTCGGCGATGCCGACCGCCTATTCCGTGGCGGGGAAGCCGCCACGCACAGGCCCTATCCGAACGAGCGAAGCGAGTGAGGATATCCTGCTAAGCGCCGGCGAGCGGGCCGAGGGCTTTCTGGCTGTGAGCGGCTGCCGTGACTGCCGGTGCAGAGGGCGGCCGAGGGCGTTCTGGGTGGCTGCGGGCCAATGTGTGCAAACAGTCCCGATAGAAGCCAGTACGGAGGAACGCATGTCCGCATCCGCTAGACCCGGAAGGAAAAAGCGGGGTCGCCGTCAACGCCGACCATGTTCCTCCCGGAGGGCCTCGATGCAGCACGGTCCACCCACCCCCTGATCCACGCCCTCCACGCGGCCGGGGACGTCGGCTCCCTGGGCCTGACCGTCGTGCTCCTCCTCGCCGGCCTCGGCGCGGCCCTGATCCTCGGCCTGGCCATCGCTGCGCTCCTCCGGCGCCGCTCGACGCCGTACCTCCTCGTCGCCCTCGCCATCGCGACAATCCTGGCCCGGACCGTCGTCGCCGGGGCGTCCCTCGAGGGAATGATTGCGATCGGCGACCACCACCTCCTCGAACACGTGCTCGACGTCCTGATGGTCGCGCTGGTCGTCGCCGCGGTGTACACGGCGCGGACAGCCCCGGAGGCCGTGGATGGGTGAGTGTCGGGGTCAGCGACGTCGAAGGATGGGGGGTCAGCGACGTCGAGGGAATAGTGCCCCATGGATATCGAGGGGAGGCCCGCGAAACCGTCGCGTCGTGCGTGACAGAAGGGTCGCTGGGCCCGCGAACTCAGGGCTCGAGGGCCTCCGTCGACATCCCCAGGAAGGCCGTCTCGTAGCCCTCGTGGCGGGCGATCTGTGGCGGCGCCCCGGGGTCGAGCACGAGCCCCTCGATGGCCGCGTCCGCATCGATCACGGCCCCGTAGTGGTGCCCGAGGGCGTCGTCCAGGGTCTCGACCAGGTCGGCTTCCCGGTCGGTCCCGTCCTGCGTGACCGTCGCGGTGAGACCCATGAACGGGAGCGGGTAGCCGTTGTGCGGCGTCCGGGCCGAGACCGCGAGGTAGGGGCCCGGTCCCTCGACGCCGGCCGGTGGTGACGACAGCCGCGTCGCGACGAGCCTTGCGTCGCCGCTCCGCACCGTCCCCAGCAGGCTCCCCGGCATCGCGTCCTCGCTCGGCGTCCCGGCGACCGGCATCATGTCCATCTGCATCGGCGTCACGGCGCCGCGCTCGCCGGCTTGCTCGTCGAGCGTCCGGTACATCACGTCATCGAGGGTCGACTGCGAGAACTCGAACTCGACGGTCGCCTCCCCGGCCGACTCGAATGCACCTGCCAGCGCACCCGAGCGCCGGTAGCCCAGGGGCCCCACCTCCACGGTGGCCTCGTAGGTGCCCTCCCCCGAGAGGGGGACGTTGTCGCCGAAGTGGACGCTCATGTTCTGGGAGAGCATCGGCCAGAGGCGCCGGTCAACCACCCTCTCGCCGTCCGTCCGGAGGGTCACGCTGTTGGTCGACGCGGGGAGGACGCGACCGGTCTCGTCGTCCCAGGCCGTCAGCATGAGGTGGACGTCGGTGCTCCCGTCGAGTTCGACCCTGTTCCGCCGGTCGCCGTTGATCAGCCAGAACCGGTGGGGGAAACTGTAGGTGAGGCCGAAGCGGTACCGGCCGGCCCTGCCCATGCCGGCCATGGCCATGCCCTCGATGTGGGAGGGGTAGTAGACCGCAGAGGGGCGGTTCTTGACGACGGGCGGCGACCGGACGGACTGTGACTCGAGGAGACCACAGCCAGCCGTCGCGCCGACAAGGGCGGTCCCGGTCGCGGCGAGAAGGGCCCGCCGGCGGAGACCGGTCCCGCTCCGGTTGGCATCCCCGTCCCCGAGAGCACCGTCGTTCCGACTCATGCCGCTCCCTCCGGATTCGGCCGCGGGAGTGCGCGATGCCGCCGGGGCGGCACCAGGTAGTTCCCCCGGCGCTCGACGGACATGTACTGGAGGATGCCGTTGTTCTGGCGCTGGCCAACCGGCGTCTCGGCGGCGAGGTCGGTGCCGTTCATGGCCTCGCGGGTCTCGACGAAGTCCGCGATGGACTCCTGGAGAGCCAGGAAGTGGAGCGTGGCCCGGTCGTCGTCGGTCGAGTCGAAGTCCCGCCGGAGGATCAGCGGGGAGTCCTCGGCGGTCCGGGCGCGGGCGGACTTCTGGGAGTGCCCCACAACGCCCTTCTCGCGGGCGTGGTCTTCGGTGTGGGCGGGACAGCCCCGTTCGGTCATCTCGCTGGTGTCGCCGAGGTTGTCGCCGACGCCCTCGACGGCGCCGTCGTCGGCGTGGGCCGGGCAGAACATCGTCGCGACGCGGTGGTAGCGGCTGTCCTGCTCGTACCACTGGTCGAGGTGGAGGCGCAGCAGGGAGAGGTGCTGGGTGGTCCCGTCGGCGAAGGGGCCCTCGTCGATGGTGACGAAGTCCTCGCTGGCCTGGTTCTTCTCGAAGCCCGACTTGAAACCCATGTACAGCGGGGCGTCCTCGGGGACGTGGTCGCCGTCGGGCACGCCGTCGACGTCCTGGTGGTCGGCGGGGAGGCCCTCGCCGACGAAGCCGGACCGGCGGTCGGCGACGGTCAGAACGTCCTCGAATCCGGTCACGTCGACGCCGTTGAGGGTCTCGCGATTGCCCCGGAGGGCCTCCTCCGCGCCCAGGACGACCGACCCGTAGTCGCTGGCGAGGTGGACGACGGCGTCGGGGGCGTCGAAGGTGGGGTCCTCGAAGGGGGCGAGCGGTTCGGGTTCGGGCAAATCGACGCCGTCGGGGAGGGGCTCGTCGAACCGGTCGAAGTAGGCCGGCGAGTAACTCGCCGTGACGAGCAGCCCTTCGTTCGAGCGGGGATAGGCTCGCTCGAGGCCGGCGAGGGCCGCCTCGACCGTCTCGCGGTCGGCCGCCGAGGGCACCCCCGTCCCCGCGTAATCGAGGAGGAGGAGGACCCGGTGGCGCGGCTGGACGACGTTGCCGTGGTCGTCACGGGAGAGGACCTCGTTCCAGGCGTGCTGGCGCGCTGGCAGCGACGTCGGGTCGTCGGTCCCGGTGGGCAGGTCGGGGCCCTCGCGGGACTGGCAGGCGGCCAGTGCGGCAGCCCCGCCGATGGCGACGGCGGATTTCACGAAGGCCCGGCGAGAAACCCCGCGGCTCCGGACAGGTGGCATCGGCTCCAGGTATCCCCCACGGAAAGAAGGGGGTTCTGGTACGCGGGCCGAACGGCGATCAATGACTCCGAGCGGCTAGTCCTCGAGGAGGTTGTCGACCAGCCTGGTGAACCGGTCGACGAGGCGCTCGGGCAGCGTCGGCCGCACCGACGCGATGGCGCGGGCGACGCGCTCTTCGTCCGCCAGCAAGAGGGTCACCCGCCCCCGACTATCGTACTCCTTCCGGACGAGGGCCTCGGCGACGAGACCCTCGAGGTGGTGCTCGAGGGTGCTCCGGGCGACGTCGATGGTCTCGGCGACCTCGGCGGGCGGGGTCGGGCCCTGGCTCGCGAGCACGGCCACGGCGTCGCGGGCGGTCTCCCGCCGGAGGAGCGCGACTGCACGCCGCTGCGTCGGGTCGACCTCGGGAGGGAAGTAGTGAGTCCGGCCTCGGACGGTCGTCGACGCGACACGGTCGCTCGCCTCGAGGCGGCGGAGGTGATACTGGACCTGGCCGGGGGCGAGGTCGAGGTCGCGGACGAGCCCGCGGAAGTGGACCCCCGGCGCCTCGCGGATGCGGGCGTCGATGCGCTCGCGCGTCTCGTTCACGCAATCACCTCTCGTCCCCGTTGGGGCGCACTGTCGGGCGAACCGGTGAACACGTTCGGGAGTTGCCACTGGGACACTATCAGGACTTCGACCCCGCCGCGAGGACGAAGGTGTCCCAGCGCCCCGCAACCGGCCGGAGAGTCCCCGCAACCTTCCCCGACCCCGACACCCGATGGCGGGCCTGACGGGGCCGTAGGACGAAAGGTAACGGTTATGGTCCGGGCCTCCCGAGCATCGCCGTATGCAACGACGAGCGGCGGCGGTCTATTTCGCGCTCTTCGTGCTGATCGGGGCCGGGACGTTGGGGTTCATCCAGGTCGGCACGAGTCAGCCCGAGGTCCGGCTGCAGGCCGGCGAACTCAGCTCGGGCGACGCTCTGACGGTCGAGGGGGTCGACTACACGGTTTCGGATATCGGCTTCGGCGAGACCGAAGGTGAGGGCGAGGGCGAGGACATCGTCGGAACGCTCTCCTGGACCAACGAGTCCTACGTCGCGACCGCGACACTCGACAACGGCTCGACGATCCCGTTCGAGGGCGAGGAGTACCGGGTCGTCATCGAGAACCGGACCGACGTGTCGAGCTTCGAGCTCGTCGAGGCGTTCAACGTCACCGCACTGCTCCTGGCCGACGACGACGTCGAGAACGAGTTGGCTACCAGGAACGGCACCGACCACGTCGTCTATCGGGCGGACCAGCGGATCGAACCGCTTTCGGAGTGGCTTCCCGCTCCCGACCGCCAGGGACCGTTCGCGGTGGGCGAGACCATGCCCTACGCAGCCGAGGAGGGTACCGTGCCTGCCGCGGTCCGGTCGGTCGAGCCGGACGCCGCGACCCTCGCCTGGGACAGCACCGACGACCGCGAGGCCGAACTCACCGAGGGTGGCAACGTTACCCTGGGCGAGACGCAGTACTTCGCCCACTTCACCGACGAGGAGCACGTCCAGCTGGTCCCGACCGACCAGTACTGGGCCGCCTACCAGGAGGAACTGGCCTACGAGGACGCCTGGTTCGAGCGCCACGCCGGCCTCTGGGCCGTCGTGATCGCCAGCTTCCTCGCCGCCGTCATCCTGCTCTCCACGGCCTACATGCCGGTCAAGAGCTGAGGTTTTCCGCCCCTTCCGCCCCCGTCTCCCGCGGCGGACGACCCGGAGGATACCTGCGGCTGGACGAAACCGCGTCCTTTAGGAGCCGTGGCGTGCAGCCCATCGTATGGCCACGCTCGAGTTCGCCGACAGCCTCGAACCCCTCGGGATCGTTGCCGGGGTCCTCCTCGTGCTCTTCGGGCTGGGAACCGTCGTCGGCCAGCCGTGGACGACCAAGTCCCCGATCGCGGTTCTCGTCCAGCTGATCGGCGTTGTCGCGATGATCGCCGTCGGGGTCGGCCTGGTCTGGCTCAGCCGGACGGAGTGACGCGAGCCGTCGACGCAACCCGGCGAGCCGGGCGCGTTCTCTCACCGAGTGTCGAGACGTGTCCAGCGGCGACACGGTGGCTGATCGAAGACCCGGATGACGGTGATCCCCCACCACTCGACCGGTCGATCCTGGACCGGGCACGCTCCACCGGAGTCTCCTGCTCGGGGGGGAGGGGACGGGCACAGTGCCTCCATTCCCTGTTCGCGCTGACGATCCCCGGTCGGAGGCTGGGAAGGCTGTGACTACGTCCGAAGCCGCTCCCGCGACAACCTCTCCATTACGTTCGGTGATCCGTCGACAGTACTCACTATGGTGGGTTTCTGCAATGGCGCGTGATGGCGAATCTCGGGGAGTGGACCGGGGGTCGGGTGAACCCGAACCGGCCGCACAGCGGTCGATGCCGGCACTGTCTCGCCGACAATCTCTCCGAGCGTTCGCCACGTCCGGGCTGACCCTGGTCGGCCTGGCAGGGGTCGGACGTGCCCGGCACTCGGCGGCCTCGTCGAGTCACTGTCTGGTCTTCGACGAACCGGGGTGGTATACACTGGATGCCGACGTCGAGTGTATCGAGATAACCGCGCCGGATGTCCGGTTGGACGCCAGGGAGCATCTCGTGAACCGCACAGTGATCCGGGCCGACAGGGCGAGGGTCACGAACGTCGGCGGACCGATGGAACCCGGAGATCAGGAGATGGTCCTCGAGGCCGTCGAGGACTGCGAGATCGTCGACA
>JAZKTI010000161.1:0-6158 GCA_036625635.1 Haloarculaceae archaeon | reverse complement strand
TCCCTCATTCCTCCCCCTCACATATCGCATCAGACCTCCTCAGCCGCCCAAGCCCCAGGATGAAAACCGATAAAGCCGGATGCTCCGAATCGCCACCACATGATCCAGGTAGGCATCAACGGGTACGGGACCATCGGAAAGCGGGTGGCCGACGCCGTCCGGGAGCAGCCGGACATGACGGTGGTGGGGGTGGCCAAGACCCGCCCGAACTTCGAGGCCCGGGGGGCCATCGAGAAGGACTACGACCTCTACGCCGCTATCGAGGACCGCAAACCGCTGTTCGCGGAGGCGGGGATCGACCTCGCGGGGGATGTCGAGGAACTGGTCGAGGCGAGCGACATCGTCGTCGACGCCTGTCCGTCGGGGGTCGGCGCGGCTAACGCCGGGATGTACGACGACTACGACACGCCGGCGCTCCTGCAGGGCGGCGAGGACCCCGACGTCGTCGACGCGAGTTTCAACGCCCGGTCGAACTTCGAGACCGTCGAGGGTGCGGCCCTCGTCCGCGTCGTCTCCTGCAACACGACCGGCCTCTCCCGACTCGTCGCACCCCTCGAGGAGACCTACGGCATCGAGAAGGTCCGCGCGACGCTCGTCCGCCGGGGCGGCGACCCCGCCCAGAGCGGCCGCGGGCCCATCAACGACATCCTGCCGAATCCCGTCGAGCTCCCCTCCCACCACGGCCCCGACGTCAACACCATCTTCCCCGACCTCGCGATCGACACGCTCGGGCTGAAGGTGCCCGCCACGCTGATGCACATGCACTCGATCAACGTCGAACTCGCGGAACCACCCGCGGCCGCCGACGCGGTCCGGGACCGCCTCGCCGACGAACGCCGGACCTTCGTCATCCCCGAGTGGCTCGACCTGGACGGTGCCGGCGCGATCAAGGAGTACGCCCAGGACGCTGGCCGGCCGCGGGCGGACGTCTGGGAGAACTGTATCTGGGGCGAGAGCATCACCCTCGAGGGTGACGATCTGTACCTCTTCCAGGCTATCCACCAGGAGTCCGACGTCGTCCCGGAGAACGTCGACGCGATCAGGGCCGTGCTCGGGGAAGCCGACGCCGCGGAGTCGATGGCTCTGACCGACGAGGCAATGGGGCTTGAGGAGGGCTTCGGGACAAACGCCGCAGAGTGAGCGGCGAGACCGGTAGGCTCAGGCGGCCACCTCCCCGTCGACGTCGCCGCCCGGCCCCGAGTCGAGCAGTGGGGTTGCTGCCCGGGGCTCGGCGGCCGCCTCGCGCCGCCTCTCGATGACAGTCTCGAGGTCCTGCATAACGTCGGGGACGGCGTTGCCCATCGTGAGAACGGGTTCACCGTCACCGAGGGCAGCGTCGAGCACCACCTCGGCCGACTCCGCCTCCTCGTCGTGCCATCGCACCGGGACGTCGAGTTTCAGGGTCACGGCCCCCCGGTGGGAGCCGATCGCGTGAACCTGCTCGATCAGGCCGCGCGCGGCCAGCGCGTTCAGGTACTCGATGAACGATGCCGTCCGACCAGGTCGATCGTTCCGGAAGTAAACCAGCGGGATCAACGGTTGGTCTTCTCCATCCATCAGCGCCTGCCGCACGACCTCCGTGCTCTCGACATCATTGACATTTGCAGCGTGGAAGACGCGACCCTCGGGCAGGACCTCCCACTCGAGGACCACCCGCTCGCGGAAGGCGACCCGCTCCTCGGGTGTGAGCGGCTCGATACCGATTTCGGCGAGCGTAGCGTCGACGATCGCGAGCAACTCGTCGGCCGGGCCACCGATCCCGTCCTCGGGCTCGATGGCCCGGACGAGCGTCGCGTCGCGCCTGGCGAGTTCGCCTTCGAGATAGGCCAGCAGCGCCGCGTTGTGCTCGCCCGTGACCACCGTCGAACCGTCTGGGATCGAACGGGCCAGCGCGCGGGCGATGGCGCCGCGGGTGCGCCCGAGGGTATCGAGGTGGTCCCGGCGGACGTTCGTCAGGACGACGACCGTCGGGTCGACGTAGTCGACGCTGACCAGGCGGGTTGTGTACTCCCGGATGCCCTGGTTCTCGACGACGATGGCGTCGGCCGGGTCGAACCGGCGGAGTTCCCGTTCGGTCTCGTATATCTGGACCGGCCCTTCCCGCTCGATCGGATGGCTCATCCCGCCGTACAGGGAGTAGGGATCCTCACCGGTGACCTTCGCGTAGACGTCGTAGCCCCGGGTTGCGAGACACTCGTAGAGCCAGGTTACGATCGTGGACTTGCCGCGGGTCCCTCTGACGTCGACACGGATGTCGATGTCGGCGAGCCGTCGCCGGTGGGTACTCCCCCGGGTGAGGAACTGCTGGAAGGCCGCATAGACCCTTCCGGCGCGGGTACGGAGGGTCATCTGTTCCCACCCCCGGTCACCCGCGCGTGCGATCGCAGGGTCCGTTCCGACGGGCGGATGCGTTCGAGCCGGACGAGGACGCGGATCGTGGCAAGGATGACGAGACCGCCCACCAGGAGGTCCGGCCAGCCCAGGCTCGTTCCGAGGCCCCCGGGCCGCGGCTCGATGAGGACGCGGGCGACTGCGAAGATGGCGACGAAGATCCCCGCGTTCACGGTCACGGTCGCGACTCGCTCGCCGGGGGCGGCGGTGTGGAGGTAGTAGGCACCGATGCCACCGAGCAGGCCGGCGAAGAACACGCCGACCGGCTCGGTCAGGCCGAAGAGGACCAGTGCGGGCACCGCGAGGAGAACGCCAGACACGGCGGCGATCGACAGGAGCCCACGGCCGTACAGGAAGGTCCTGCTGTGGACGGCCTGGATGACCCCGAAGCTACCGAGCGCGATGCCGACGTACAGCGGGAGGATCCACCAGGATCGGAGGGCGAACAGGGCCACGAGCGGCAACGCGATGACACCGACGGGGCGCAGACCCCACCGCTCTCTGCCGAACTCCCCGACGACGAGACCGAGGAGGACGATTGCCGTGACGGCGCCGAGCGAGCCGATACTTCCCGGGGTATCGACCGTCGCGAGTCCGAGGACGCCAGCCACGTCCGACCCGCCCGTCAGGAGGATCGGGGCAACGTAATCTGCCGGCGAGATCCCCAGCAGGTCACAGGTCACACACGGTGGCCGACTCCAGAGGAGGAGCGAAACGATACCGAGGCCGATCAGACCGACCAGGAGACCGGCACTGCCGAGTAACTCGGGCAGTCTGCGATCGGCGTCCGCCCGGTGGAAGTTGTAGGCCGCGATGCCGGGGAGGATGCTCCCGATGTAGTCGATATCCCGCACCACGAGCGAGTGCCCCATGAAGAGGTCGACCACGACGAAGCCCAGGACTGGCAAGACGGCACCGACGAGGATCGCCGTCAACAGGAGTGGACGGCCGTACAGGAGCCACCTGTTCTGGACTGCCTGGATGACGAGGTAGGCGAGGAGTGCACTGAGGACGAACATCGGCACGGCCACAACGTCCACGAGAGCGTAGATGGCGAGGAGAGAGACGACCACGACGCCGCTGAGGCGGTATCCGCGGGTGGTCGCGGCCCAGGCCCCGATCGTCAGGCCGACGACCATCACGACCGTCGCGATCAACATCGGCGACTCCCCCCGTTTCCGAGGGCGAACAGGGTCGCCGCTCGCATGGAGCTTTGGTTGGGAGTTGGATCGCACATAGTCCCACTTAATCGCCAGACGTTGGTATATCGAACTGGTTATTCTCGATCGATAAGAAGGCCACGACCGTGACACAGACACTCTGACTATCAAAATTTGGTATTCGAACGGTGGGACTAATCAGGCACCACCCTGAAGCATCGAAACCAGGAATCATGCCCACCATCGCCCGTCGCGCACTGTTGCGAACCGGGCTGGGGGCAGCGGGGACCCTGGCTGGCGTACCGATTATCGATGGCGAGAACCACGTACCCCTCGAATATCAGGTCAGTGACACGGACAGGGGTGTGAGCCACTCGGTGCCCGTGATCATCCGACAGACCGCCCCGGACCGCCGACAGCTGACCGGGGAGCGCCTATCCCACCGGGTGGGTCGACTCCTCGCTGTGCAGCAGTCCGACCTCGAGCGGTCGGGGCTGGTCGACGGTCAGCAGGTCCGTCTCCGACGCGGCCGAGACGGTCTCGCGAGGTATACGGTGGTTGCCGTCCCGGACCGCGCCCCGGCGGGTACCGTCTGGCTCGACGAGGCTGGCCTGGAGCGACTCGCGGCCACCGACCGACGCAGTGGCTCCGGGGCGGTCGAGGCAAGCCTCGAGACCCCGGTCCCCGACGGCTCGCTCGCTGCCAAGGAGGCCGATGAGGCCGGGGAGTTCGTCGAAGCGGTGCTCGGCGATGGCGCAGGGGTGGCGGTCATCGCGCCCCACGGCGGCCGCATCGAGGCCGGGACCGCCCGACAGGCGGCCCGGACGGTCGAGGCCCTCCCGGCGGCGAGGGCCTGGCTCTGTCGTGGCTTCAGCCCCGGTGGTGGTGCATTCGAGCGCTGGCACGTCACCTCGACGGCGCTTCACCCCGCCTCGTATCCCGGACTGGCCACCCTGGCGACCCGGGAGTACGACCGCGCCGTCAGCTTCCACGGGGTCGCCCAGAGTGGCGTCCTCGTGGGCGGGGGAGCGGCGCTTTCGCTCCGCCGTCGGTTCCGGGACGCGCTCGCGGAGGCACTCCCCACCGAGGTATCGATCCGCCTGGCCCCCGACGGCCCCTCCGACGGCGACGATCCGGAGAACCCGGTCAACTGGCTCACTACTGACGGAGAGAGCGGCGTCCAGCTCGAGCAGGGCTGGGACGTCCGGGCCCAGCACGGGGAGACGGTGGCCGAGACGGTGGGAACCGTCTTCCAGGGCTCCTGAGCCCACCCGGGCCGGGTTCGCTCGGCAGGCTCACCGTCCTGGCCAGGCGCCGCTTATCGCAGGAGCCGCCCGGGGAGGAGTGACAGGCCGATCGGAACGAGGGGTGCGAGGAGGAGGCCACCCCACGTTGCGAGGCTCCCGGCGCCGGCGAGGAACAGCATCACCCGCAGCCGCCTGCTCAACCGAATCTCCTCGTCCGTCGCGAGACGACCCAGCCAGGTCGCGATGGTGGCGGGGACCACGACGAGGAGCAGCGTGAGGACCGCAGCCGGGCTAGGTCCCGTCATCGCGAGGGCGACGGCGAACTGCGTGGCCATCATGGCCGATGTGGCGAAGATGGCCACGGCGGCCAGTCCGAGCGCCCACCGCGCGATGCGGGGCTCGCGGCCCGAGCGGCCGTCGAGTCGTCCGCGGAGGCGGACCACGCCGAGCACCGCGACGAGCAGACCCGGCCCGAAGACGAGCAGTGGCGAGTCACCCTCCCAGGCGTGGACGCCGAGCACGTCGATCGGAACAGTGAGAAACTCGATCAAAGTGAAGGACTCGCTTCGCCCGACGGCGACGCCCACCGGACCCGACTCTCCGGCGACGTCGTAAACGGCGAAGAGGTAGGTCCCACCGGTCTCCACGGTTCGGTCGAGGGACAGCGTATAGTAGTAGGCGCCGGGGGTGAACGGCTCGAACTCGGCGCTCTCTGCGGGCTCACTGGCCAGGACCGTCGCGCCGTAGTCCGCAGGGACCTCGACGGCGTCCGGAACCTGCTCGCTCGTTTCTCCGCCAGGGGTCATGAGGACGAGCCCCGGCTGGAGGTCGGGATCGGGCGTGTAAAGCGTGAGATAGAGGCGTTCGTCTTCGAGATATGTCGCCTCGTAGTACGCTGAGCCGCCTGCATCGACCCGGTCGTAGAAGGCCCAGGACTTGGTCGGGTTCGTGACCACGTTGGCGTTCTCCGGACTGTCGTTGGCCGTCCCCCAGGCGGGGACGTGCGCCAGGGCGGGCGCTGCGATGAGACCGAGGATGACGAACCCAACCAGTATCGCAGCAGTCTTCGAGGCGCAGATCCGACCGGTCACAGATATCATACGTGGCGAATAGGCCTACGTGGCCGACCCACATGATTGGGTGGTCCGGGCGGACTCCCGCGGCGGCCGGCCTGGTTTCAGCCCGACATCCCACGACGACCAGTGCATGGTCCAGTGTCAACTATAGGGTTATGGACACCTTCTCATCCGGAGAGATATGGACGCTTTCGGTCCAGGGTATGTGATCGCTGCGATTGCTGTTGCCGCAATCGCAGACTGCATACAAGCCCTCGGCCCGCTCGTTGGAGCTGGAACAGGTG
>JAZKTI010000160.1:0-6199 GCA_036625635.1 Haloarculaceae archaeon | reverse complement strand
TTTTTCATCCGGTGGCTCTCGGGAGGGCGGGAGCCTTCGGTCGATTGCGGGTTGGATTCGACCCAATGCGGGTAGGCTTCGACCCATTGCGGGTGGAGTTCGACCGGGTGCAGGCGATCGCAAGCGCTTGTAGCTGGGGCTGGGCCGGACAAAGCATATGCCATTGGCTCGCCGACCCTTTGTATGCGAGAGACGACCAGAACCACCAGAGAGCGCATCGCAGACCGCCTCAGCGATGAGGCGCTCTCGCCGGCCGACATCGCTCGCGAGTTCGACGTCCGCGCCGAGACCGCCCTGGACCACGTCGACCACCTCGCCCGCTCGCTCGCGGAAAGCGAGGACGAACTCATGGTCGCCCCGCCCGAATGCCGCGAGTGTGGCTTCGACGGGTTCGATCGCCTGGTCAACCGGCCGAGTCGCTGTCCCGAGTGCAAGAGCGAGGACGTCAGGGATCCGGTCTTCACCGTCGAGTGAGGCTATTTTCTGGCGGCTCCTTCTATCGCTCATGGTTGAACGACGATACTGACGTCCGCTACCGCAGTCAGCCAGAAAGGCCTCGGCCGGCAGGCAGCAGTAGTTGCTTTCGTTGGTACTGCACACGCCCCGTACTCCCTCGACCCGCTCGCTTGAATCGAACGCTCAACTATAGCCGCAAACGGCCCGAAAGCCCTCGGCCCGCTCGTGCGCTCTGAGCGGGATATCCTCGTTCGCTTCGCTCACTCGGATAGTTGCCCGCTCAGAACAACACGACCGGGCCTCGCCCTTTCATTCCGCCAGGATTCCGGCTTCAGAGGTGCCCTGAAAGTCCAAAAGCTACCTTGCTACTCGTAGATGTCCAAACCCTGGTGGACTGAAAGGGCGAATCTCGGTCGCGGGTTCTGCGGCGGCACTATCCGAGCGACCAGCGGGAGCGAGGATATCCGCCACAGAACCCGCCACCGAGGTGAGGGCTTTCTGGGCGGTTGTGGGTGCGGTCAGGTCCCGCGTCGAGAGCGAGGTGAGGGCGTTCTGGGCGTTGGCGGGTGCGGTCACGTCTCCCGTCGAGAGCGAGGCGAGGGCGTTCTAGCCGGTTGCGGGTGCGGAAGCAGTCACAGGAATTCCAGAACGCGAGAACAGATCGTGGTGGCTGTTTGTGGAGATACGTCCAGTTGCGGCGCTCAACCGGGCGAAATACGAACTATCGACGGCCCGCAGATCGTACCAACGTGGTCACGTGTGCCCGTCCCCGCCCCGGCCGTCACGGTCGAGATCCGCTGTCCAGAATTCGCTGGACCCCGCATGCGAGTGAGCCTGCGGCGGCGACGAACCCTCTCTCAGTCGTAGTGCTCGGCCTCGACCCGCTCGTCGAACAGGCGCCCCAGAAGGGTGGTGATTGGGCCGACGTCGTAGGTCTCGTCGCCGACGCGGGTCACGGGCCGGATCTCCCAGGTCGAGTTCGTCAGGAACACCTCGTCGGCCCGCCGAAGGTCCGTCCGACGGTAGCTCCCGGTCTCGACCGGGAAATCCTCGCTCCGTGCCAGCTCGAGGACGACCGAACGCGTGATCCCCGGCAACAGCGGTCGAGCAGTCGACGGGGTACGGAGGCGGCCCTCGTCGACGAAGAACAGGTTGCTCGTCGCACCCTCGGTCAGGTAGCCGTCGCCGTCGAGCACGAGGGCTTCATCCGACTCGGTCCCGCGGAGTTCGAGCCGGGCGAGGATCCCATGCAGGTAGTTGTGGGTCTTGGCCCCCGGCGGGATCGCGTCCGGCGAGGGCTGCCGCCGCGTCGCGATTCTGGTCGTGGCGGGCCCATCCCAGACCGGGTGGCCGTGCACGCCGCCGCGTGGGAGTTCGCCGAGGGTCACGAGGATGGTGGGATCGACGCGGTCGGCGGGGGTGAGCTTCCCTGGCTGGACGCCACGGGTGATCGAGAGCTTCGCCCAGCAGTCGGCAAAGTCGTTGGCGGCGACGGTCTCGTCCACCCGGTCCAGGAGGTCCGCCCGGGGCGGCATCGCCTCCGCGAAGTCGAGGGTGGTCAGCGTCCGCTCGAGGCGGTCGACGTGGGCTTCCCACCCGAACGGCTCGCCGTCGTAAATCCGGAGCGTCTCGAAGGCGGCGTCCCCGTACATGAATCCGCGGTCCCTGATGTCGACGCTCCCCTCGCCTGCAGGCACGAGTCTCCCGTCGACGTGGTACGTGGGGGTCATCGCTGCCGTTCGCTACCCGGTGAACGGGGATAAGTGCTGCCGGTCCGGGCGGGAATCTGTTTGGTAGAACGGTCGAAGTCCGGTCGATGGCTGGTCGGTGTCTGGCAGGTATCCGTCGGTGTCTGGCCGGTATCGAGTCGGTGGTTGGCCGGTATCGAGTCGGTGGTTGGCCGGTATCGGGTCGGTGGCCGCCAACTCTGACTGGATTACCACTCCTTGGCCTGCTCGATCCAGCCGGCGACGCGGTTTTCGCCGAGGTCCGTCTCGGCTGCAATCTCGGCGGCGTCCGCGTCCGCGAGGTCCGCCACCGATTCGATGCCGACCGCCTCGAGCCGCTCGCTGTAAGCGGGCCCGATCCCGTCCAGGATCGTGACCGCTTCCCCGGCGGCCGCTTCGGTCTCGGCCGTGTCCTTGGCCACACTCTCTCCTTCGCGTTCCACTGGTGTCTGGTCGGCGGTCTCCCTGTCGCTCACCTGCCCAGTCTCCGCTTGTTCCACAGCCGGCTCGCTTCGACGGGTGCTCTCGGGGGATCGCTGGCCATGCCCGGCTCCCGCTGAGGGCTCCCCAGCAGCGGTTCCTGACCCGCCGGAGGAACCGACGGAACGGTGGCCGGCATCGGTCCGTGTTCCCTTGACGGCATCTTCGGATCTCGTATATGGCTTGCGTTCGCTCGATACGTTCGCGTCGCGACCGCCCGCGCCTCGGCTCCCGCGGGTCGATCCCTGGTCCACGTCGAGCCCCAGCAGGGACTTGAGTTTCTCCAACATACCCATAGGTCGTAATTACATTCGTGCCCACTTAAAGCCGGTCGCGGAGCGCACGGTCCATCGCGTCGACCGGCGCCTCGCGACCGGTCCATCGCTCGAAGGCCTCGACGCCCTGGAAAAGCAGCATCCAGGCACCGTCTATCGTGGTGGCGCCGGCGGCCGCGGCATCCTGGAGCAGACGCGTCTCGAGCGGACTGTAGACCGCATCGAGCACTGTCAGATCCTCGTGGAGGACCCCCGCGGGGATGGGCGACCGCTCCTCGTCCATCCCGACGCTGGTCGCGTTGACGAGGATGTCGGCGTCCTCGAGCACCTGTGGCAGTGCCTCCAGACCGTGGCCGGAGGCGGCCCAGCCTTCCGCCGCCAGGGATCCAGCCAGGTCCGTCGCCTTCGACGGAGTTCGGTTCGCCACCTTTACTCTCATCCCCTCGGCGGCGAGTGCGAACGCGGCCGCGCGGCCGGCACCTCCCGCCCCGACCACGACGGCGTTTCCTTCGAGGAAAATGTCGTGATGACACAAGGCCCGTTGCACACCGGTGACATCCGTATTGTAGCCCGTCGGGGGATCGGTGGCGAAGTCGACCGTGTTCACGGCCCCGACCGCGGTGGCGAGGTCGTCGGCCTCGACCGCGGCCAGCACATCCCGCTTGAAGGGGATGGTGACGTTCAGGCCGCGAAACCCGAGCGTCGCGGCACTCTCGACGGCGGCCCTGCCCCCATCGGGATCGGGATCGAGGCTCACGTACCGCGCGTCGATCCCGAGGGCCTCGTAGGCGGCCTCGTGCATCGGTGGGGAGAGGGAGTTTTCGACGGGCGTGCCGATCAACCCGTAGACGTCCATATCCGGGGAAAGACCCGGAGCGAGCAAAAAGGCTGGTCTCTCGGACCCCACCGTTAGGGACCAACCTGAGAGGCATTGCGGACCAGAGCCGACTCTGTCGCGCATCTCCCAGAGGGACGAATCCGCGAGGTATCTCCCAGAGGGGCGAATCCGCAAGGACTTCATTGTGAACCCTCGCAGGTGCATCCGGTGAACCCCCTTCGGAACCCGCTCGTGGCCGTCGCTGTGGCACTCCTGCTGACGGTCCCGTGGCTCTTCGCGTGGTTCGCGGGTATCGTCCACGACATGGGGGACCTCGCCGTCGTGTCCGTCAGCGGTCTCGCCGTGCTCGGTGCGTCATTCCTCCTGGCCTGGGCGGCCGAGACGGCCGAGGAGGACGTCCCCCGGGCCTTCGCGCTGGCAGTCCTCGCGGTTCTCGCAGTCGCCCCGGAGTACGCCGTCGACGCGCTTTACGCCTGGGGGGCCGGCGCGAAGACGGCGACGGCCGAGGCCTGTGCGAACATCGCCGCGAACCACCCGGGGCTGGTCGAACGGGTGACCGAACTCCCCAGATCGCAGGTCCAGTCCGGGCTGGAGACCACGGCTCTGGGGTGCCACGAGGGCAATCTCGCCGTCGCGAACATGACCGGCGCGAACCGCATCCTGATCGGCATCGGCTGGGCCGGAATCGCGGCGTTCACGGTCTGGCAGGCCCACCGGACGAGCGACCCGGCCGTCGAGGAACGCGAGGGCTGGCTCGCCGACGTCGTCCACCTGGACCGGTCCATCGCGACGGAGGTCACGTTCCTATTTCTCGCGACGCTGTGGGCCTTTTTCGTCCCGCTCGGGGGCGGCATCGACGCTCTCGACATGCTCCTCTTGGTCGGTCTCTACGTCATCTACATCGCGATCATCATCCGCGGCGACGTCGAAGCCGAGACCGAACAGGTCGGCGTGCCCGCCTACCTCCAGTCCTATCCGGGGCTCATCAGAATTCCCCTGGTGATCGGGCTGTTCGCCTTTACCGGCTTTCTCATACTCACGGCCGTCGAGCCATTCGCCCACGGCCTCGAGAACCTCGGGCAGGCCATCGGGATCCCTTCGTTCTTCATGATCCAGTGGATCGCGCCGCTGGCGAGCGAGTCGCCCGAACTCATCGTCGTGGCGGTGCTGGTCTGGAAAGCCCGCTCGACGGCGGGTTTCAACGCCCTCATTTCCTCGAAGCTCAACCAGTGGACGCTGCTCATCGGGACGCTCGTCGTGGTCTATTCGCTCGCGCTGGGCGGGTACGGCGTGCTCCCCTTCGACGCCGAGCAGTCCGGTGAAATATGGCTGACGGCCGCCCAGTCGTACTTCGCTCTCGCCATTCTCGTCACCTTCACGATCAGCCTTCGCGAGGCCGTCGCACTGTTTGTCCTCTTCATCTCCCAGGTCGCCCTGGAGTTCTTCTTCCTCAAGATTTGGGAGCCCTTTCCCGAGCCGAAGCTGGCGCTCCTGCTTGTCTTCACCGCGATTTACCTCGTCCTCGGGACGGCCATGTTCGTCCGTCGACGGCGCGACCTGAAACGGCTCCTGGGGCTGGCCGCCGACGCGGCCCGATCGGCGGTCGGCCGGACGCCAGCGGACCCGGGGCCCGGTGAGTAGATGCTCGCCGTCGTCGTCTCCCGGCCGGACGAAGCCTCGGTCGCCATCGGCGACCAACTCCGGGAGCTCTCGGCCTGGCGGACCGACCGGGACGACAGCCGGCCCGAGGGCGAGGGTGGCGGGCGGGTCTACCGGCGGCAGGGCGTCGCGATCAGGGAGTTCGACGCGCGACACCTCGACCTCGTTCGGCCGGCCCACGCCTTCGATGACCCCGAACTGCTCGTGTTCGCGTCGAAACACGCTGGCGAGACCGGCCCACTACTCACCGCCCATCACACCGGCAACTTCGGACAGGCTGACCACGGTGGCAGCGACCGCGACCTCGCCCGGGCCTGTCCGAACGCCCACGCGCGGGTCGTTGCGGCTCTCCGGACCCACGCGCCGGATGGGTACCGAGTCGGTATGGAGGCGACCCACCACGGACCGAGCGAGGTCGGCGTCCCGTCGATGTTCGTCGAGGTCGGGAGTGGGCCCGACCAGTGGCGCGACCCTGCGGCGGCGACGGCCGTGGCGCGAGCGATCCTCGCGGTCCGGGACGTCCCCCCATTCCGGCAGCCCGAGTATGCCGTGTCGAAGGCCGGCCGGTCCGACTGTCCAAGGGAGGACCAAGGCAGCGATGCGAGCGGGGATACCAAAGGCAGTGCGACCGGCGACCCGAGCACCGCTCCGCGCGGGCACCAGACCGCTGATCCCCCGCTCCGACACGTGGTCGGATTCGGAGGCGGCCACTACACACCCCGGTTCGAGCGGCTCCTGCGAGAGACGGACTGGGCGGTGGGCCA
>JAZKTI010000159.1:0-6214 GCA_036625635.1 Haloarculaceae archaeon | reverse complement strand
GAGCGCGTGATCCGGACGAGTCCCGTTCCGGTACACCTCGTCAAGGCCGACGGCGATGCGAGTCCGTGAGGGAGGGAGTGTGCGGACGGCGGGTCGACCCCACTCACTACCCAGCGTCCGCCTCGATTACGCCGTGCTGGTCGAAGTACAGCCGGAGTTCCCGGAGCGACGTGATGACGGTGTCAGAGACCCGCTCGGCGGCGTCGTCGGGTTCGTAGCCGATCGCCGTCCCGGCCAGCCGGAGCATCGGAACGTCGCGGGCGTCGTCCCCGACGGCGATGGCCTGGTCCAGATCGACGCCGGTTGCCACGACTATCTCCTCTAACGCCTGGTCCTTCTCGCCGTCCACGAGCGGGCCCTCCACGTCGCCCGTGAGCGCCTCGTTCGCAACGACGAGGCGGTTCGCGACGAGGTGGTCCACCGCGACCCCCGCCCGGTCCAGAGCCGCACGCACACCGCGCTCGAACCCGCCAGTGAGGATGGCCACCTCGACGTCGGAACGGCGGAGTGCGGCGAGCAAGTCGGCGGCGTTCGACCTGAGTGTCACGCCCTCGAAGGCTCGGTCGACCCGGTCTACGGGCATGCCTTCGAGGAGGGACACGCGCTGTCGGATGGAGTCGCCGAAGTCGACCTGCCCGCGGCGGGACTGGTCGGCCAGCCCCAGGATCTCGTTTTCCTGGTCGTACGCCCGGCCGAGGGCGACCGAGAGGTCGGTCACGGACAGCGTCTCGTGGAAGTCGAAGGCGACGAGCGTCACGGGACACACCCCCTGGGCGCTTCCCGGCCCCGTCCCGCATCCGATGCCGTGAGTCCGCGGGCCCGGCGTGGGCCCCGAGCTGAGCGATGTCGGATCGTCATTGTGAGTCCATTCTCGCTACTCCGTGCGGACCGAAGAACGTGGGCCCCAGTCCCAGATTGCGGGGACGAGGGGAGGCGCCGAGGGTCGTCTGCACCGTCCACCCGGAGATTTCCTCGGATGGGTACCGGAGACGGGAGAGACTCGACGAATCGACCCGTGCGGAACTCAACGACCTGCTCTGGGACTACTGCGAGCGAGTCGCAGAACTCGTTCAAGACGAGGCCGAGTCGTTCCTCGCGAATCCAGACGGCCCGGACACCTGAGGACTCGCGCCGAACCGGTTCGTTTCGATTGATACCACGCAGTGGGAACTGTCACGACCCGTTTGCGATTGCGCGTGCTAGTCACCACGAGGGGAATTCAAATGACAGTAGACGATCTCGCCAGGGAAGATCCGATCGCCGCGACGAAGAACGCCTCCATCGCGCAGGTGGCGTCGTTGATGGCTGACCACGAGGTCGGCAGCGTGGTCATCGAGGAGGACGGACGACCGGTCGGGATCGTGACCGACCGGGACATCACGATCGAACTCACGGCCCAGGGGCGCGATCCCGACGACGTCACCGCCGAGGAAGTCATGACGGGGGACGTGGTTACGATCGACCGCGATGGGGGCCTGTTCGACCTCGTCGCGCTGATGGCCGAGCACCAGGTCCGCCGGGTCCCGGTCGTCGACGACGACGAACTCTACGGGATCATCACGCTCGACGACATCGATCGACTCCTCGCCTCAGAGCAACAGAAACTCGCAGACGTCATCGAGGCGGAATCGCCGCCGTACTGATTCCGTGCGGCGGTCGGCAGCCCGCCTCGATAGGCCGTTACAGTCGCAACGCCCGGCGGTTTTCGGCCACCGGTCGTCCGTCGACATCGACGACCTGGGCCTCGCCACCGTTTCGAGCATGCCGGCCAGGACCTCGTGGGCCTGGACCCCGTCGTGGTGGGTCTCGCCGTGGTTGGTCTCGTCGTGGTGGGTCTCGCCGTGGTTGGTCTCGCCGTGGTTGGTTTCGTCCACCGGGACGGGGCCGAGTCGGCTATTCCAGGGCCGAGGTGGCTACAGCCGCGGTCCTGCCTCGTAATCGCGGCCGATCACCGGCCCATCGCCGGTCCCGAGGTCGCGATCACTGGAACATCGTCGGGCCTTCGGGCTCGCCGGCTTCACCCCGACCGGAGTCGGCCATCTGGCGGTAATGGGCAGCGATCTGCTCCATCTGCTCCCGAATTTGCTCGGCCTGCTCCTCGAGTTCGGTCGTGTCGATGTCGAAGTCGACGAGGGGTTCGAGCGCGGTCTCGATGACCGACCGCGCTGCCGTGGGGTCCGGGAGGAACGGGTGGGTTTCCACGACGAAGATCGCCGCGGGAACCTCGGCGTGGTAGCACGCGTTCGCGAGCGCGCCAGTCACGCCGCCGATCAGTCCACGGCCATCGGCGAGCGGGATGTCCTCGGCCCGGATCTGGGCCGCGATGGCTTCGTCGGTGGCGACGCCAGAGACGTTGCCGATGGTGTCCTCTGATTCGGCAGTCGACCCTGCAAGGAAGATTGCTCGATCGAACTCCGGTGCGAGGTCCTCGAGAATGCTCGAGGCCAGCGGGTTGAAAGCCGCAGGCGGCAGTGCCACGTCGCTCTGGAGGGTCATCACGCTCGGGTCGGCCCCTGCATACACCCGGACCAGGTCCCGAACGCGGCCGTCCTCGAAGGAAGTGACTGGCGGGAACGCGTCGGAGACGACGTTCCCGTGGTCTTCGAGGCCGAGCTGGTCTGTGACGAGGTCGACTGCGATTGCGGCGACCAGGCCCTGACCCGGGAGGCCCTCGATGAGAGTCGGTTCCTCGGCCTCGATTTCTGTCACGCGATCGAAGGTAACCGTCTGGTTTGGTTCGGTCATGTCGTTGGAATCGTCAGGCCGTCGGTTCGATCGATCAATCCATCTGTCCGGTCGATTCGAACGGTCGACCCTTCCCTTCGGTCGGGTCAGTCCATCTGTTCGGTCGAGTCAGTCCATCTGTTCGGTCGAGTCAGTCCATCTGTTCGGTCACCCCGAGGATCTTCTCCCAGACCGGGCAGATCCACACCGTCGCGACGCCGGAGTGGCCCTGGGGTTCCCCAGCGCCGACCGGGGTTATCTCCTCCTCGCAGTACGGACACTTCGCTGCCATACGACACCTCGTTCGGGATGCGGGGACATGTCGTCCTTCCGTTCCCAGGGGCTGGGCTTCTCTCCAGGGGGCCGGTACCCAGACCGACCGAGGCCCATGCTGGCCGACTCGAACCTCCTCCCAGCGACCGACGACGATCCCCCGTGCGCGTCACTGGAGGAGATCTGAGAGCGCGTCGGCCACAATCTCGTTCTCCTCGGGCGTCCCCGTCGTGACACGCATGTAGCCGGGGCCGAGTTCGTCGTCCTCGAGGGGCTTCACGTAGACGTCCCGCTCCCGGAGGTGGGCCGCCACCCCTTCCGCGTCGTGGGGGGCGAAGTCAGCGAGGAAGAAGTACGTCCGCGTCGGAAACGTCCTGACGCCCATCTCGTCGAGGGCACCAGCGAGGTCGGCCGCCCAGCCGCGGAGTGTCTCGATCCGCTCGTCGATCTTTCCCGTGTGCCGGAGGGTCGCCATCGCCGCCGCCTGGCTCGGTCGGGCAAGAGGGTAAGCGTCGTTGCTGGCGTTCAGTGAGGCAGCCAGCTCCTCCGGCGCGACGGCGTAGCCGATCCGGAAGCCGGCGAGACTGTGGGCCTTCGAGAGCGTTCGGGTCACAACCAGGTTGTCGTGGTGGGGGACGAGGCCGACGGCAGAGTCCTCGACGAAGTCCACGAAGGCCTCGTCTACCAGGAACTGCGTGTCCGGGTGCGCCTCGAGCAATGCTGGAAGTGCCGCGACGTCGACCGGGAGACCGTTCGGGTTGTTCGGGTTCACCAGGACGGCGAGTGTCGTCTCCGGTGGAATCTCGAGGGCCGCCAGATCGAGCCGGAAGTCCGTCTCGGGATCGAGCCTCGTCTCGGTGTACCGGTCTGCGATTTCGGGAAACAGCGGGTACGTGGGCGTCACAAGGTGGACCCGCTGGCCGAACCGGCGGAAGAGCTGTCGCAGGATGAGTTCCGAGCCCGCGTTGACGTGGATAGTCTCTCGGGGGACGCTCAGGCGGTCGGCGAGCAGTTCGCGCAACGGATCGGAGTGGGGCTCCGTGTAGTGGTTGCTGTTGGGCAGTTCCGCCGCGGCAGCCTCGATGGCTTCCTCGATCGGCGGGAGCGGGTTCTCACAGAGCAACAGGGAGATTCCCTCGAACTGGCCGCCGCCCTTCTCGACGGTCGACGGCGCGTTCGCCGCACGTTCTGGGGACCCGTCGCCCCGGGGTGCCGCGGCCTCGGGTGCGTCCGGACTGGCCCTGCTGGCTCCCCAGCCGCCGGCCTCGACGACGGCGAACAGCTTCCCCCAGTTCTCCGAGCTCCGTCCCCCGGGCAGCTGGTCGCGAATCTGATCGACTTCCGACGGGGCGACCTGCTCACTGACGAGGTCGACGAGGACCTGGGCGTCGTAGGCCGCTTCCGTGAACTCACGGCCCTCGATCTCTGCGACGCGTTCGACGTACTCCTCCCAGTCGAAGCGCTGGCCGTGCTTCTCGACGGCCCCGGTCAGATACCAACCGACCTCCATGGGGAGTGAGGCACCGAGGTTCTTCGCCTGCCCGGCCTGGAGCCGCTGGCCGAGGGGCTGGAGCGTCGCCCGGACCGCCCGGACTGCCTCGCCCGTACCGGGGAGTTCGAGGCGGTGGATCACCTGCCCGGTGAATTCGTCGAAGTTCATACTGAGAGTCGGTTCCCCCGCTGTATGAACCGATGGCCGCTTCCCAGTCCATAGGACTCGCGCGGACTCGCCGGATTCACTCGACTTCCCGCAGACCAGTCGAGGAACTACAACTACTACTACTGGGCCTTGTTTAGGCGCTCGAAACCAGGCAATAGAGCCCTCCTACCTCAGCTACCCCGAAAGCCCTCACCCCGCTCGCGGCCGCTCGCCGGGATATCCTCGGTCGCTTCGCTCACTCGGATAGGGCCCGACGAGCGGCCGCGACCAGGGTTCGCCCTTTCAGTCCGCCAGGATTTCGTTGCGTAGACGGGCTAGAAACCCGGATTCCTGGTGGAATGAAAGGGCGAGGGGCGGTCGCGATTTCTGAGCGACCCCTATCCGAGCGAGCGACAGCGAGCGAGGATATGTCGCTCAGAACTCGCGAGCGGCCCGAGGGCTTTCGGACTGATCCGAGTTAACACGCTCTAACCTCTGAATTCTAGCGTCTAAACATGGCCCTACTACTGAACTACTACTACAACTACTACAACTACTACTTCTTCTACTCCCGAGACGTCGGCACCCCGGGCGCCACCCCACGAGAACCGTCCCGTGGTTACTTGGCTCGACGCCACCGAGTCACACGCGAGCGGTATGAAGAACGCCGAGATCGCCGACATCCTCTACGAAATCGCGGACTTCCTCGAGATCCAGGACGTCGAGTACAAGCCCCGCGCCTACCGGAAAGCGGCGCGGAACGTCGAGTCCCTCTCGGAGGACGTCGAGTCGATCCACGAGCGCGGCGAACTCGAGGACGTCGAAGGAGTCGGCGAGTCTATCGCCGAGAAGATCGCCGAATACCTCGAGACCGGCGAGATGTCCTACTACGAGGAACTCAAGGCCGACCTCCCGATCGAGATCGAGGCCATCACGAGCGTCGAGGGGGTGGGGCCGAAGACCGCGAAGACGCTCTACCGGGAACTCGGAGTCCAGACCCTCGAGGACCTCGAAGCCGCCGCCGAGGAGGGACGGATCGCCGAAGTCGAGGGCTTCGGCGAGACGTCCCAGGCGAACATCCTCGCGAACCTCGAGCTGGCGAAAGCGGGCCAGGAGCGGATGTTGCTCGGGCGCGCCGTCCCGATCGCGAACGACGTCAGGTCCCGTCTCGAAGCCCACGACGCCTTCGACCGGGTGGACATCGTCGGCTCGTTTCGCCGCCGCCGGGCCACCGTCGGCGACATCGACGTCCTCGCGAGTGCGACCGATCCCGAAGCCGCGACGGAGGCCTTCTGTACCCACGACGACGTCAAAGAGGTCCGCTCCCGTGGCGAGACGAAGTCATCGGTCGTCGTCGCGGGCGACCTCCAGATGGATCTCCGGCTCGTCGAGGAGGCCGAATACGGCGCCGCACTGGTCTACTTCACGGGCTCGAAGGACCACAACATCACCCTCCGCAACCGTGCCATCGACCGGGACTGGAAGCTCAACGAGTACGGACTCTTCGACGTGACCGACACCGACGAGGAAGGTCAGCGCGTGGGCGACCTGATCGCCAGCGAGACCGAGGAGGCGGTC
>JAZKTI010000158.1:0-6215 GCA_036625635.1 Haloarculaceae archaeon | reverse complement strand
ACCCGGGCCGCCCCACTTCTTTGATTCGCTCTGGCGGACGTCGTTGACGAGCAGCGACCGGTCGAACTCCATGAAGGCGTCCCGGAGTTCGGCGTCGTTCGTGTGCTGGACGAGCCCGCGGGCGATGGCGGTGCGGGTCGCGTCGGCCTGACCCATCCGACCGCCCCCCTCCACGACGACGTCGACGTCGACGTCCTCGCGGAGTTCCTCGCCGCCGATGCGGAAGGGTTCGAGCATCTTCAGCCGGGCCAGTTCCGGCTGAGCCAGCTCGACCGGTCGGGCGTTGACGCGGACGCGGCCCGCCCCCTCGCTGATCGTCGCGCGGGCGATTGCCGTCTTCTTCTTGCCTGAAGTGTTCGTTACCATGTGACGTTGGCTCCGAGTGATTCGCTGACGTCTCCGAGAGAGACGAACTTGATGTTCGAGAGGCGGTCCAGCGACGTGCCCTCGAGGACCGTCCCGTCCCGGTCGTCGGGATTGCCGACGTAGACGCGGACGTTCTCGATGGCCTCGCGGCCGCGGGGTTTCTTGTGGGGAACCATGCCACGCACGGCGCGTTTCATGATCCGGTCCGGCCGCTTCGGGTAGGCCGGCCCCCGGTCGGAGCCGACCTCGCGACGGGCCTGGTACCGCGAGATGACGTCGTCCTCGTTGCCGGTGATGACGGCGCGTTCGGCGTTGAGGACGGCGACGCGCTCGCCCTCGAGGGCGCGGGCTGCGACCTCCGAGGCCACGCGGCCCAGGATGCAATCCCGTGCGTCGACGACGAGGTCGGCGTCGAACTCGACGGCACTCATGCGATCACCCGCACGTTCGACCCCTCCGGGTTGTTCTCGATTGCCTGTTCCAGTCGGACGGTTTCGCCGACCTGGTCGATCTTGGTCTCGGCGGTGCCGGAGAAGTCCACGGCGGCCACCGTGACCTCCTTCGAGAGGACCCCGCTGCCCAGGACCTTGCCCGGGACGACCACGGTTTCCTCGGCCTCGGCGTAGCGCTCGATGCGACCGAGGTTGACCTCCGCGTGGCTCCGCCGGGGCTTCTCCAGGCGCTCGGCGACGTCGTCCCAGACGGTGGCGCCCGACGACCGGGCGGCCGACTTCAGGTCGGCGATGAGACTGCTGAGTCTCGGGTTCGTTTTGCTCATAACGTTCCTCCAGATGAGTGCAGGGAGCAGGATTTGAACCTGCGGACCCCTACGGGACAGCGCCCTGAACGCTGCGCCGTTGGCCTGACTTGGCTATCCCTGCGCGCAGGTGTTGATTCCCGGTGGCCCCTCAAACCGCTTACGGTCGGGCCGATCCCGCCGCTCTCCGGCGGGGCGGACCGAGTCCTTCGTGGGGACACCGGCATGATTACAGCTGGACTGCCTCCTGCAGTTCGGTCGCGCGACCCTCGAGGGAGCCGACGGCACGGACGACGAGATCCTCGACGTCGAAGGAGCCGTCCGTCTCCACGTGGAAGACGAAGGCGTCGGTCACGTCGTGGACCTCGACGTCCTTGCCGGGGTAGCGTTTCGCGAGGTCGTTGTCGAAGTCGTCGGTCGGGACGAGGTCGCCCCCCGCCGGCTCGTCGCCGTCGACGCCCACCGCGTGCTCGGCCGCCTGCTCCTCGATGACGCCCCGGATCATCTCCGGGTCGTCGTCCTCGAACTCGCTCTTCTCGCCGGTCACCTCGACCTGCTGGAGGTGGCGGTACCCCACTGCGACGCCACCCTGGTGTTTCGCGTGTTCCTTCCCCGTGTCGAGGACGGCCTCGGCCTCGACCTCGAGGCGCTGGTCGCCCTGCAGATCGATGATGGGAACCTTGAGGTCGGCCGGTTCGACCATCGGATCGCTCGACACGATGTCGCCCGAGTAGGCCGTATCCGGCCCCTGGACGTCGAGCGAGAGCGTGACCTCGTCGCCGATCTCGAACT
This sequence comes from Haloarculaceae archaeon, assembly GCA_036625635.1. GTDB lineage: Archaea > Halobacteriota > Halobacteria > Halobacteriales > Haloarculaceae > JAZKTI01. Next base: position 4,300 of record JAZKTI010000158.1, on the reverse strand, counting down.
CGCCGGTCGGCGGCGTCGTGAGCGGGACCAGGCCGAGCCGGAGGCCGATCTGCTCGTCGAACATGACGCTTGAGTTCTCGATGACCCGGACGGTGTCGATGCTGAAGGTCGGGACGTCCGCGACCATCGCCCGGCGGATGCCGTTGGCGAAGGCCGGGGTAATGCCCCTGACCAGGAAGCGCGCGGACCGGTCGTCGCGTTCGACGAACTCCACGTCGTAGTCTCCTGGCATTGGTCAGAATCCCGCGTTCTTCGGCCCGCGGGTGCCGTCGTGTGGGATCGGGGTGACGTCCTCGATACGGCCGATCTCGAGGCCCGCGCGAGCGAGTGCCCGGATCGTCGCCTGGGCCCCCGGGCCCGGGTTTGTCTGCTGGTTCCCACCGGGACCGCGAACGCGGACGTGGACGCCCTCGACACCACGCGCCTGGACCTTCTCTGCGACCACCTCGGCCATCTGCATCGCGGCGTACGGCGAGGCCTCGTCGCGGTTCTGCTTCACGACGGTCCCGCCGGAACTCTTCGCGAGCGTCTCGGCGCCGGTCTGGTCGGTGATCGTGATGATGGTGTTGTTGAACGATGCGTGCACGTGGGCGATGCCCCACTTGTCGTCGTCTTCTGCCATGTTACTGCTCCTCCGCTCGTTCGGGGTGGAGTTCGTCCGTCAGGGCCGAGCCGCTGTCGAATCCGACCGTGTCTTCCTCGTCCACGGCGACCTTGTAGGAGGGGGTCCCGACCCGGCTCCCGTCGACAACGATGTGACCGTGGTTGATGAACTGGCGAGCCTGCTTTGTCGTGTTCGCGTACCCCTTCCGGTAGACGATCGTCTGGAGCCGCCGTTCGAGGAGATCAGTGACCGACAGCGACAGCACGTCGTCGAGTGCGTCCTGTTCGTCGAGGATGCCGACGCGCCGGAGGTATGCGAGGAACTCGCCGGCCTCAACGCCCGCGGCCTCGGCGTCGCCTCCGGCCCGACCGAGGAGTTTCCGGGCCTCCCGGCGGAACCCACGGAGTTCGGACTGGGCTCGCCAGAGCTCCTCCTTGTTCTTGAGGCCGTACCGGCCGACGAGGCCGGACTCCTCGGCAATACGCTCGCCCTGGTAGGGGTGGTTCGGCGTCTCGTAGGCCTTCGTGTTCTTGCCGAGGGCCATTACTCTTCACCACCCTCCTCTTCTTCCGCTTCGGCGGCCTCCATCTCGGCCTGCTCTTCCTTGATGGCCTCGACGTTGACGCCGATGGTGCCCTCGGTCCGGCCCGTGGACTTCGTGCGCTGTCCGCGGACCTTCTGCCCGCGCTTGTGGCGGACGCCCTTGTAGGAGTCGATCATCTTCATGCGGTTGATGTCCTGGCGGCGCGTGAGTTCGAGGTCGTTGCCGATCTCGTGGGTGGTCTCGCCGGAGAAGAAGTCCGACCGGTGGTTCGTGAGCCACTCGGGGACTTCCTCGGCGTAGCCCTCCACGAGGGAGACGACAGTCTCGATCTCCTCGTCCTCGAGAGCGCCGAAGGTGTCCCGGCGGTCGACGCCGGCCTCCTCGGCGATGATCCGCGCCGCACGTCTGCCGATGCCGTTCATGTCAGACAGCGCTCGCTCGACGGATTTCGTCCCGTCGAGGTCCGTCTGTCCGATGCGGACGAAGTACTGGAGGTCCTCGTCCTCCGCCTCTTCATCCGCGGTGTCGGGTTCTTGCTCGCTCATGTGTGATTGTGGTGAGCGTCGTGGCGGGGATTCGAACCCCGGAGGCTTGACGCCACAGAGTTAGCAACCCTGCGCCTTGGGCCAGGCTTGGCTACCACGACACGCGTTCTGGTGTACTCGCGCCCTCCCCGACACGACCGTCGGGCGGACTCGGGGCCGACCCCCTGCACGAGTGTACGAGGTGATTCAACGCTGGTGCATTTAAGGGCCACGCTTTCCACCCGTTGCCACAGTTTCCATCCGTCGGGCGGATTCAGGGGTTCTGGCGGGGTGGCCGGCATCGTTGCCTCATTCGCCCACGTCGGCACGCCGGTCGTGTCCCGGCAATCCCTCGAGGACTTCTGATTCGAATTGGAGGCCCTCGAGATCCGTGAGAGGCGCGGTCGCGACTCCTGAACAGTGGTCGGGAACCGTCGGAGTCACACCTGGCCGCTCGATTCACGAGGGTCAGCCTGTCGGGGGCCCCTCCAACTAAGCACCCGGCGATCACGACCGATGCCAAAGCCGCCCGGAGAGTCAGGATGGGGGGAGGGAGGCCAAGCCCCACGTGGGAGGCCGGTCGGAGAGGCGACCGCAATCGAGCGAAGTCACGACGGTTTTTCGTCGATAGTCGAACCGTCCTGTTTCGATTGCAGAATCCTTTTAGTGGCGCTGGGTGATGCTCACGTCCATGAACGGCAGGAGGAGCGAATCGTGACGATGGAAGAGAGCGTCGAGGAGTTGCGCAAGCTCCGGGAGGAAGCCGAACTCGGGGGCGGCGAAGAGCGCATCGACGCCCAGCACGAGAAGGGCAAGCTGACCGCCCGGGAACGGATCGACTACTTCCTCGACGACGACACGTTCACCGAGTTCGACAAGTTCCGGACCCACCAGTCTCAGAATTTCGACATGGCCGAGAAGCAGATCAAGGGTGACGGCGTGGTCACGGGCTACGGGGAGGTCCGTGGACGGACCGTGTTCGTCTTCGCCCACGACTTCACGGTCTTCGGGGGATCCCTCGGCGAGGTGTTCGCCGAGAAGGTGACGAAGATCATGGACAAGGCCATGGAGACGGGGGCACCGGTCGTCGGCCTCAACGACTCCGCGGGCGCCCGCATCCAGGAGGGCATCGACTCCCTGGCGGGCTATGCCCACATTTTCCACCGCAACCAGCAGGCCAGCGGCGTCATCCCCCAGATCTCTGCCATCATGGGTCCCTGCGCCGGCGGTGCAGTCTACTCCCCGGCCATCACGGACTTCATCATGATGGTCCAGGAGACCAGCCACATGTTCATTACCGGCCCCGACGTCATCGAGACGGTCACGGGCGAAGAGGTGGGCTTCGATGAGCTGGGTGGCGCCTCGACCCACGCCAGCGAGTCCGGCGTCGCCGACCTCACCGCGGCCGACGAGGAGGCCGCACTGGACGACATCCGCCACCTCCTCTCCTACCTCCCCCAGAACAACATGGAGGACCCACCGCGGGTCGAGCCCCAGGACGATCCGGAGCGCCGGAGCGAGGACCTCCGGGAGTTGGTCCCCGACGAGCCACGCAAACCCTACGACATGACGAACGTCATAGCCGAGGTGGTCGACGAGGACTCCTTCTTCGAGGTCGCCGCGGCATTTGCGCGGAACCTGGTCATCGGCTTCGGGCGGCTGGACGGGCACGCTATCGGTCTCGTTGCGAACCAGCCGCGGGTCAACGCGGGCACCCTCGACATCGACTCCTCGATCAAGGGCGCTCGCTTCGTCCGCTTCTGTGACGCCTTCAACATCCCGATCCTCACCTTCGTCGACGTGCCCGGGTTCATGCCCGGGACCGACCAGGAACTCAACGGCATCATCACCCACGGCGCGAAGCTGCTCTACGCGTTCAGCGAGGCCACGGTCCCGCTCCTCACGGTGATCACGCGGAAAGCCTACGGCGGCGCCTACGACGTCATGGCCTCGAAACACATCGGCGCGGACGTCAACTACGCCTGGCCGACCGCCGAGATTGCCGTCATGGGGCCAAAGGGGGCCGTGAATGTGCTCTACAGCGACGAACTCGACGAGGCCGAGGACCCCGAGGAACGCCGCGACCAGCTCATCGAGGAGTACCGCGACCAGTTCGCGAACCCCTACACGGCCGCCGACCGGGGATACGTCGACGACGTGCTGCTCCCCGAGGACACCCGGCCCCAGCTCATCGGCGACCTCGAGATGCTCCGGTCGAAGCGCACGTCACAGCCGGACCGGAAGCACGGGAACATCCCGCTCTGAGGTGTCGAGGCCCGTGCCCGAGTTCCGCGTCGAGGACGAGGTGGTCACGATGCCGGAGACTGCGAGCGCACAGGAGGCGGCCGCTATCGCAGCGGCACTCGGCGCCCAGATCCGGGACGAACGAGCCGCGGCCGCCGCGGCTGCGGCAGCCGCGGCGGCCGCGACGACCGAGGACTGGAGCGGGCGGCGGTGGGCCTTCGCCGGTCGGCTGGAAGGCCTCGGCAGAGACGCAGAGCGGGTGCCACACGGGACGCCGACGGACCCGTGGACGGCCGCCGGCCGCGAGGAACGCTTCTGAGTGCCACTCCCGGGGACTGCTTCTGCGTGCCACTCTCGGGGACTGCTTCTGCGTGCCGCGGGCGG
>JAZKTI010000157.1:0-6220 GCA_036625635.1 Haloarculaceae archaeon | reverse complement strand
TTGCAGTGAGGTCTGCGTTCGAGAGCGAGGTGAGGGCGTTCTTGCTGTTTGCGGTTGCAGTGAGGTCTTCGTTCGAGAGCGAGGTGAGGGCTGTATGTCAGGCGATATTGGGATCTCGTCCCGCTCCACTTCAGGGTGGACGCTCCACTAGGTGCGCCAGTACTGCCCGTGGAAGTCGAAGGGCTCGACGTTGGGGAGCCAGGCAATCGCGCGGCGTTCGAACGTCTCACCGTTCAGCACGAGCAGCCCCGATCGCTCCCGGTCCGTGTCGAGGACGACAGCGAGGACCACACCGTCGTCCTCGTGATCTCCTCCTGGTCGCGACACGAAAATCGGTTCCCCGACGTAGCGGGTCGGCGAAGCCCACGTATCAACCTCGCCGGTCTCGAGGTCGATTTTCTGGAGTCCCGTCGGAAACTCGGTGCGATCGTCTCCGGCCGCACCCTGGCTGTAGACGTACCGATAGGGGCCGCCTGCGTAGGCCTCGTTGATACGGGGGAGGGACAGATGGCCGTCGTGACGGCGCTCGGAGTTTACTGTCGCGTCCGGTATCGAGACGTGGAACCGGGTCAGGTCCCCCATCGGATGGGAGAAGTCCCCGCCAGCGAGGTCAGCCATCGAGAGGGCGTCGATGACCGAGGCATCCTCGAATGTGACGACGTCGATGGCCAGTATCCCCTCGGATTGCTCGAATGCATTCGCCACGTGGAAGTAGAACAACGGCGGCCCATCGATTGCTGCGGCCAGCGAGCCGTCGGAGCGATCGATAACCAGGAAGCGGCTCCCCCGACGGGGTCGCCAGCTGAGCGCATCGAAGAAGGACCCACCGTCGAGGGGATTCAGCAGCGACAGGAGATTCACCACCAGCGGCGGCTCGATCAGGACGACCCATCCGGTCGTGACGGCGAAACTGTGCATGTACCCCACAGTGTCGGTCTCAATCGTCGCCAGGAGGTCCCGGCCAGTCGACCCCTCCGGGAGTTCGGTGACTTGGTAGGTGTGTGTCCGACCAAAGGTCGTGACGAGGTTGAGCGTGGCCCCCGTCTGCGGGTCGACGACCGGGTGGGCGCAGGACAGGTGGCCGCTGATGTCGTCGTCAAAGGACCACTCCCCCGCCGTCTCCAGCGTTTTCGGGTCGAATGCCGTGTATCGTGGGGTCTCGGTGAGGGCGATGAAGTCGTCCCCCGCTCGCATCACGTTGACGTTGGTATTGTCCGTCGGGGTCGGCCTGACCAGGGACGTGATCGCCGAGAGCGAGCCGGCGGCGTCGCTCCCGAACTGTGGTGTGTCGAGTTTTCCGTCCTCGCGGGCCCGTCGGTAGGTATCCGTTCGGAGGAAGCGATTCGAGTAGGAAACCGCTCCGTCCCGGAAGGCGAACCGGCGGAGCATCGCCAGGCCATCGAACCAGTGGTCGACCTGCTCGCCCCCGACAGCGAACTGCCCCGGCCCGTTCCGGTAGAGGCTACCGTCCAGCCAGCCCGGTATCCCGCCCTCGACGGGGAGGTCGAGGTCTGCGTATTCCTCATCCAGGGACTGGAACCCGAGGCGGTAGTCCGTCATTACGAGTCCGTTGGGTTCATAGACGCTTGTAGGTGGTGCTGGCGCCGGATCGTCCCGGAGTCTGCCAATCCAAGGGCGGGGCTCACGGACCGTGCGGGCCCGATTCGATGCAGGGTGCCAGAATCTACGCGGGAGTGACACACACTCCCACTACGTTCATCTCCCTCCGCACCCGAGATGGGGGCGTGCCCATTCCCTTCGCGAGTGCGATCCAAGACCACGCCCGTGACGATCGCACCGATCCGCTGATCCAGCGCGACGGCGAGCACGCCCGCGAACACCCCATCGAGGACTTCTACTTCGGGACCGCCAGCCCGGACCAGAACCGGGCCGCCTTTTTCGCCGAGCACCTGGAGGGCCCGTTAGTCGATCTCGGGGCGGGGGCCGGAAAGGACGCGCTGTGGTTCCAGGAGCGCTTCCAGACCGTCGCACTCGAGGTCGCCGATCCTCTCGTCGAGGTCATGCGCGACCGCGGCGTCGAGCAGGCCGTCCAGGGCGACATGTTCGAACTCAGGGCCACTTTCGAGGGCGATCGGTTCGCCTCGGCGCTCTCCTTCGGAACCCAGCTCGGCCTGGCGAAGTCGATGGCCGGCTTGCGAGCCTTCTTCGAGGACCTCGCGGTCGTGACGACCGGGGACGCGACCGCAATCGTGGACGGGTACGACCCGACTCACCCCGACGCGTCGGACCTGCTGGGGTACCGCGCTGACGAGACCGAGGGCCTGGCCTACCGGGTGATGCACTTCGAGTACGACGGCGAGGTGGGGGAGACACTCCTGTTCCGGCTGTTCAGCCCGGACCGGCTGGCCGCGGCCGCGGCCGACGCCGGCTGGCGAATCGAGACCGTCAGGCGGGCCGGTGGCGAGCATTACGAGGCGGTCCTACAGAAGGTGTAGGGACGCGCCAGCCGTCACCCACTCGCTGGCGGCACCGCGTCGGATGGGCCCGACGGGGTGATTTCTCCCCTACAGCTCGCCGAGTTTCCGGAGGAGTTGGCCGCGGTACTCCTCGTCGGCGATGACGCCCTTCAGCTCGAGCACGTTCCGCTCGAGTTTGTCGAGGGCGACGTTGAATGCGGCCTCGGCACCGAACCCCTCGCCCGAGCCCGCTGCCTGGCCACGGTTGGTCCGCAGGCGGATCTGGCACTGGACGAGCGGGGTGCCACGCAGTGACTCCTTGTGGTCCTGGAAGCGGACGTGGGCGTGCTGGACCTGCATCTGCTGGTACTTGTCGGCGACCTCCTCGACGCCGACGCGCACGTCCTCCCGAGAGAGCGTGTCCAGCAGTGTAATATTCGATATCTGGACGTCGAGGTGGTCCTCATCGGTGAACGTGAGTGCCCGGAGGACGTCGGTCTTGGTGAGGATACCGTCGACCGAGCGATCCTCGTCGTCCTCGGTCGGTGTGATCACGAGCCCGCCGTAGTCGTTCTCCAGCATCCGCTCGACCGCCGATCCGAGCGAGTCTCCCGTTCCAGCCGTGGCGACGGGACTGCTCATCAAGTCGTAAACGGGAATGTCGAGGACCCGCTCGACGTCGCCGGCCCGCTCGCCCCTCGTCGACTTCTCAGGGCCCCTGACGACCACGTCGACGACGTCGTGAGTGGTGACCACGCCCGCGAGGGCCCCTCTCTCGGCGGTGACGGGCAGCCGGGAAATGCCGTGCTCCCGGAGGAGGTTGATCGCGGTGCCCAGGGGCGTCTCCTCGTCCACCGTGACGGTGTTGGTCGTATACACGTCGGCGACGGAGAGCGCATCGAGGTTCTCGCGGACCGCCGCGAGGATGGCGTCCCCGGTGACGACGCCCCAGAGGTGGTCGGCCTCGAACACCGGGGCGACCTTGGTCTTACTCTCGACCATAACGCGGGCGACCTCGCGGACGTCCGCGGTCCGTTCCACTGTGGGCGCTGCGCGCTCGAGCGCACCGACCTTCGCGCTATCGTCTACGTGGGATCGAACCAGGTCGCGCTTGGTAACGAGCCCGCTGTACTCGCCGTCGTCGGTGACGAGGAGTCCTTTCGGGTCGTTCGCTTCGAAGATGGCACGAACCTTCCCGAGGCGCTCGTTAGCATCGATTCCGACGTATTCGTCGGTCGCGATATCGGCGATGTCCATCGTGGGTCTCCACCCAGGGGGTTTGTCTGGAATCGTACTAAAGTTTGTCCGAAAACCACGGACGCCGAGGACCGCTTCAGGGACCCGCTGGCGGCAGTTCTGGGGACCCTCGCGATGGGGAGGCTGTACCCAGGGGTGGGGAGGACCTTCGGCTTTTTCGAGCCCGCCCCGCGACCGGAGCCTTTTGCGACCGGCGGCCGAAGGTGATCTATGATACCCGACGTCACTGCCCTCGGCTCCTATACGTATCTCGCGACGGAGGTTCTCTGGGGAGCCGTCGCGATCGCACTCCTCTGGTACGCCGACGCCTGGTGGACGGCGGCCCGGACGGTCGCCGTCCTCTACCCGCCCGCGTTCGTCTGGGACTGGTACACGCTCTCGGTGGGTGTCTTCGAGATCCCACACCGGACGGGCGTCGACCTCCTGGGCATCCCGATCGAGGAACACGTGTTCATCCTGCTGATCCCGGCGATGGTCGTCGGGACCCACGAGACCATGCGACAGCGCTGGGGGCCCGCGAGCCGATCTACCAGCGTCGGGTCCGGAAGGCAGGAGTAAGTCGGAGAGATGGGCGGAGACCTGCCCTGGGATCGAGAATCGGGCGCGGACTCCTTCCCGATCAGGAACGATCGGGGGATTGCGGACCGTCTTGGAGGTCGGGACGGTCGCCTGCCGCCAGCGCCTCGAGGTCCGCAGGCGAGTTCAGGTCGGCCAGACTCCGCCAGGTCGTCACCTGCTGGATCTGGGCGGGCTGGACGATGCCGGCCTGGAGCCGGTCGACGACGTCGTGGAGACTCCCATCGCCTGCCGCCAGGGACTGCGCGGCCGCCTCGCGGAGCGGTGGGACGCGGTAGACCGCCTGGGCCGGCTGGAGGCGACCCGAAGGGAGTCGCGGGACCGCCGCCTCGTTGCCGCCCAGCCTGTCGACGAGGTAGCGAAGGAAGGTTGGGTCGACTGCCGGCATGTCGCAGGCCACCACGGCGACGACGCGCGCCGAGACCACATCGAGAGTGGCTCCCAGCCCGGCGACCGGCCCGAGGCCCGGTTCCGGGTCGACGGCAAAGGCTACCTCGTGGTCCCGAAGTGCGGCTGCGAAGGCCTCACGCTGGTCCTCGCGGCAGTTGACCACGACCTCCTCAGTCACCGCTGCGAGCGCGTCGACGACGTGTCGGACCATCGGGTCGCCGTCGAACGGGACGAGGGCTTTCTCGGTCTCGCCGAAGCGCTCCCCGGTGCCGCCCCCCAGGACGACACCGGCCCGGTTCACTGGCATTACCCGACCTTGACGACCGACCGAGTTGAAGCCCTCGATCACCCTCCGGATTTCGGGTGATGAACGCCAGTCAGGGACGGCCGCTCCCTACCGTCCCGGCACCGTCTGACCTGCGTCCGACACGAGGCTCGCATCTATCGAGCACCAGTGCTCGTGTGCCCGGCGTCGACCGCACCCCGGACGCTGACGCGCGTCGGTCGCCCCGCGCATACACGGCAGACGGAGGATCGCCACAGAGGGCGCCCGGTCTGTCGGCGTCAGCCACCCGTCAGACCTGCGCGTGACGCCACGGCCTGGGGTCAGCTGTGGGCAGTGGCACCGGCCGGCCGGACCCGACCCGGGCAGATGCCTGCTCGCGTCTGACCCCCCGCGAATCGTTTCGGGTGGAGCAGTCGGCGCTTCTCGACCTCGCACGACTCAGACCGCCGAGTCGTGCTCGGTCTCGAAGTTCCGGTGGACACGGCCCACCGGCGTCCCGCTCGCGCGGCTCGCGGGACTCCCAAGGGACGTCTCGACCTCGCACGACTCAGACCGCCGAGTCGTGCTCGGTCTCGAAGTCCCGGCGCTCCCGGTATTCGTCCACGAAGGTCGCCACGTCGAAGTCCTGGATCGCCTCCTCGAACTCGCCCACGGCGGTCTCGTCCTCGGTGTGACCGATAGCGTGGTTCATCAGTTCGACAATGAGTTCGACGACCACCTCGTGGAGCCTGCGGGCGTCGAAGTCGGCTACCCAGACGAGTGCGTAGCCGACGTTCCCGTCGTCGGAGACGTCGGCGCTCGCGACGCGTTCGGGGAATTCCTCCAGGACCATCCCCATCACGTGGGGCGTCTTCAGTTCGTCGTACTCGTCGGCGGTGTCGACGGTCTCGCGGAGGACGGCTACGATGGACTCGGGGAGGAAGCGGCCGAGCGGGTGGGCGTCGGTCACGACGGCGTGTGACTCACCACAAGCGCACTCGAACTCGCGGAGGCCCAGATCGAGGTCGCTCGTCGCTACCGTCGCGCCACAGTAGAGGTCGAGTGTCGCGCCGCGGCCGCCGGGGACGCCCGGGTCTACCATCGGGCCATGATTCGATAGTCGAGGGCATAAGCGCCGCGATGTCGGGTGGATCGGTGAACCGTTTTTGTCGCTGGAGACCCCCTGCCTGACCGGCTGGCGCTGTTTCGACATCGGTAGTGTATGGTTGGCGGTGTTCCTACTATAGTAACCGTTAGAATTATCTGCCCATAAACTGTACAGTTATGCGTGGACCATCTCGAAGAGATCACCATT
>JAZKTI010000156.1:0-6251 GCA_036625635.1 Haloarculaceae archaeon | reverse complement strand
ATTTTGCTGTATTTGCCGCGCAAGGGCCGCAGGGATGGGTCCAGGACTGTATGGGGGCGGATGTGGGGGGTGTCATCGGGGCGGATGTCGGGGGTGACGCAGGGGCGGATGTCGGTGGTGACGAGGGGTTGGATTTCGGGGTGCCGTGGGGTTGGGTTTCGGTGTGCCGTGGGCTTGGATTTCGGTGTGCCGGGGGTTGGATTGGGGGCACCGGGTCGGATTTTGGGGGCGGCGTCGGGTCGGATCCCAGTTCCACCGCGGTCGTGCAAGGTTCATGGGCGTCGGGGACCGAAATCGACCCATGGAGCAGTCCGCAACGTTGCCTGGGACCGCCGCGTCGGACCCCCCGAGCGTGGTGTGCCACGTGGACATGGACTGCTTTTACGCCGCCTGCGAGCGCCTCCGGGAACCCGCTCTCCGGGGCGAACCGGTGGTCGTGGGGATGGGATACGATGCCGAAGAGCCCCACGGTGCCGTCGCGACGGCCAGTTATGAAGCCAGAGAGTACGGCGTCGACAGCGCCATGCCGATCCGGGAGGCACTGACCCTGCTCCCGCGGAAGGTCGACGCGGCCGCCGATCCCGACATCGACGTGGAGGACGCCGGCTTCTACCGGCCTGTCGACATGGACTACTACGAGTCGGTCTCTCAGGAGGTCCGCGCGATCCTCCGCGACCGCGCCGACGTCATCCGGGAGGTCAGCATCGACGAGGCCTACCTCGACGTCTCAGATCGGGTCGCCTGGGAGGACGTCGAGGGATTCGCCCGCAACCTGAAGGAACCGATCCAGGAGGCCGTCGGCGTCACCGCGAGCGTCGGCGTCGCACCGACGATGAGCGCGGCGAAGATCGCCAGCGACCACGACAAACCGGACGGTCTCGTCGTCGTCGGCCCAGGCGAGGTTCGTGAATTCCTCGCACCGCTCGATGTCGAAGACGTCCACGGTGTCGGGCCGGTGACAGCGGCAGCGTTTCGCGACATGGGCATCGAGACTGCGGGCGACCTCGCCGACGCCGACCCGGACGTGCTCGCGGACCGCTTCGGCGACCGCGGGGTGGCCGTCCACCGCTACGCCCGCGGGGAGGACGACCGCGACGTTGAGCCGGTCGGGAAACCGAAGAGTCTCTCCCGGGAATCGGCCCTCTCGGACCCCACGAGCGACGCCGAGCGGATGCGTGAGCGGATCCGGGCACTCGCGCCGTCGGTCGCCGAGCGGGCGAGCCGAAAGGACGCCCTCTATCGGACGATCGGTATCAAGGTGGTGGAGCCACCCTTCGACGTCAACACCCGCGCCCACTCGCTCCCGGGCCCCGTCGACGACCCGGCCCTCGTCGAAGAGGTTGCTCTCGACCTCCTGGGAGAGTTCGAGGACGAGCGCGTCAGGAAACTCGGCGTCAGGGTGTCGAACCTGAGTTTCACCGGCGAGGACCAGACCAGCCTTGGCGAGTGGGGTGGGGAGGACCCCACCGTCGAATCCGGACACGGAGAGGGAACCGACGGACTCGCGGCAAGTGCGGCCGACGGGGCCCGCGAAGGGGACACTGGACAGCGCGGCGAACCGGTGAAACGGGGCCAGCTGACACTGCTCGACTTCCTCGAGTGACGTAGCGAAGAGCGAGCCAGACGCGAGTACCCCCGAGCGGTGCTCTCCGTGCGCGTGTCTGAGGCCCTGGCGGAGTCGCTCGGTGGACAGGTCTGCTCGACCGAAGACGATGACCACCTCCTCCTCGGCACTCTCGACCGGCCGGACGGTCCGGGTGTCGATCGCGTCTAACGCGGACAGTGACCACACCTGGGAGATCAATTGCTGTCCCTCGTCAACCTCGACCTCGACCACGTCCACGTCGGCCAGGTTCGACCGGAGGGGTGGGCTGCGGGCCTCGTCCTCCAGTCTGAGCGTCCGGATCGCTTCGTCGAGCGTCACGGCGCGAAACTGCTGGGGCTCGAGTGCTGGGTTTCCACCAGGCCCCGGTTCTCGAGGACATTGATCGCGTCGGAGACCCACGCCGGGGCACCTCGGAGAACATCGCTGATCTCCTTTGCAGTACCACTGGGGAGCCGGCTCAGAGCGACGAAGGACGTCGCCTTGTGCTCCGTGAGCCCGAGTTCCTGAAGCAATTCCACGCCTTGGCGGTGGTTCGAGTGCGCGGTCATGGGTCCGAACCATCGCTACCTGTTCTCCGGTAGTTCGGGGGGCTTCTGTCGGGTACAGAAACTAGTTTTGTGTCAATAGATCTCGATCGTGTCGAGAGTCGGGAGGGGATTTCGGGGTGGGTCAGAAAGCTGCGCTTCGTCCGATCGCCCGATTTGCCTACCAGATACGGCCCGCCTCGGCTGTTCCCCGACGGCCGCCCCGTCGGGAGATTCGATCGACACCCGACGGAGTCCCTTCGCCTGAGGAGAGTACCTCAATGACTCACAGTGGGAAATATGGAGCCTTGCCCCCAACCGATCCGTGGCGGACGGCACAGTCAGCGTCCCACCCTCGCTGTCGCCAGCCGCCTGGAAACTGCCTCCGGCAGGGTCCAGTGGACGGCGTGGAGTTGTTCCCGCACAGTCTCTGGAGTGACTCAGCGTCCGGCATATTCCGCCGAGTTCGTGCGCCGGACACCGAGGAACCCTCCCAAATTCAGGCCCCGGACGCCTTGCCGTCGGAGTTCAGGCCACACCGCCATCGAGGTTCTCGAGGAGTTTGCCGACAAAGAGGCCCAGCCGGGGCGAAACCTCGTCTTCACCTCGGGTATCCGCGGGCTGGGCGGCCAGCGTCTCGACGAAGCGTTCGGAGTGTGTCATCGCCTGCATCATGTCGACGACGTCGACGACGAGGCCCTCGTCAGAGGTGTCCCTCCCGGGGTGCCGCCGTTTTACCTCATCGCTGTAGGTGATCCGCCAGGACGGGCCGCCGACGATCGACAGGACCGCGTCGACCGACCCCACCTCGAGGAGTCCGTCGTCGGTCCCGACATACACCGTCCCGTCCTCGACGTGTGTTTCGTAGCGGGTCATCGATCTTCGAACCGCGACCGATTGAGAGTTCTCGGCCGATCAAATAAAAGACCCGGGCCGACGCGTCCGGACCGGCTCCTCGTCACGGCAGCAAGCGACCTGGAGGGGCGTCGACTGCGGGGTCGTGTCTCGTACCTGTCGTATGTCTGACCTAGAATTATGTGGCATGACCCGAGACGATAGGGCGAGAAGGCATGGCAGACTCCGAACACATCTCGGTCGCGGAAATCAGCGACGGAGCAGGCGGCGAGGGTCGCCGGGGCACCCGCGTCAGTCTCCCGGTCGTCGAACTCCTGACCGGGCGGGGATTCGTGACGGGGAAGTCCGGATCGGGGAAGTCCAACACCGCCAGCGTCATCGCGGAGAACCTCCTGGACAAGGGCTTCGGGCTCCTGATCGTCGACGTCGACGGCGAGTACTACGGTCTGAAGGAGGCCTACGAGATTCTCCACGTTGGTGGCGACGAGGAGTGTGACGTCAAGGTGGCCCCCGACCACGCCGAAAAGCTCGCGAGCCTGGCCCTCGAGGAGAACGTTCCCATCATCCTCGACGTCTCCTCGTACCTCGACGCCGAGGAGGCCCAGGCCATGCTGACGGCCGTCGCGCGCCACCTCTTCGCGAAGGCGAAGAAGCAGAAACAGCCCTTTCTGCTGCTCGTCGAAGAGGTCCACGAGTACATCCCCGAGAACGGCTCGGTCGGCGAGTGCGGGCGGACCCTCATCAAGATCGGCAAGCGGGGCCGCAAACACGGTCTGGGCGTGTGTGGCATCAGCCAGCGCCCCGCCGACGTCAAGAAGGACTTCATCACCCAATGTGACTGGCTCGTCTGGCACCGACTCACCTGGGACAACGACACGTCGGTCGTCCGGCGGGTGCTGGATTCGACCTACGCCGACGCCGTCGAGGATCTCGACGACGGCGAGGGCTTCCTCGAGACCGACTGGTCCGGAATCGTCCGCCGGGTGCAGTTCGACCGGAAGCGTACCTTCGACGCTGGCGCCACGCCCGGCCTCGACGAGTTCGAGCGACCCGATCTCAAGTCCGTCAGCGACGACCTCGTCAGCGAACTCGCGGAGATCAGCGAGGAGCGACAGGCCCGCGAGGACCGTATCGCGGACCTCCGGGCGGAGCTCGACCGCAAGAACTCCCGGATCGCCGACCTCGAGGCCGACCTCCAGGACGCCCGCGACCTGGGCCGCATGGCCGAGCAGTTCGTCGACGCCCTCCTCCAGGAGGTCCGCGGTGCCGAACCGGGCCGAACGGAGCGCGAGCGGGTCCGCGAGTCCGCGTCCGCAACCCCGGACGCAAACGCTGATCCGAATGGGTCGAGCGATCAGAGCGAAACGGGCATGGCCGTGGAGGCCTCGGACGCGATGGGCGAAGACGGATCCGCCCGGGGATCCGGTGTGGCCCGGGCTGATCCCCGGGGCAGGACTTCGATGGTGGAGTCCGAAGAGGGATCCCACGCCGCATTGGCTACGAACGGGGCTGTGAACGAGGTTGCCGGTTCCGACGACGACGGCACCGACTTCTCCTTCGACGACTCCGCCGTCGAGGTATCCGACGCAAGCGATGCCGGCTCACCCGATCCCGAAACCACCGATACCGGATCTGATCATGTCGAATCCAACGGGACCGGGTCTAATAATGCCGAATACGAGGGTAGCGGGTCTGAGAAAGCCGACTCCGGCGACGCGGACTTCGGTGCCGCACTCGAGGCCCTCACCGACGATCCGCCGGGGTCCGAGGCCGGAACGACTTCCGATACCGGAGGGGCCAGCACAGGAACGGGCACCGTCAGCGCCGACATCGAGGGTGCGGTCGAGCGGGAGGCACCCGTGAGCCAGCAACGACGTCGGCGTCGTCTGGATCCGGACAAGCCGGCCTACGTCCGCCGTCTCGTCCGGGACCTCCGCCATCTAGACGACCGGAGTCGGGGCATGCTCGGCCACTACCACGACCAGGGCCATGCGACGCCCATCGGCGCACTCCTCGAGTCCGGTGGTGGCGAGGACCGGAACGCCGCCTACGCGAACAACCGGGCGCTACGGAAGGAGGGCCTTATCGAACACGTCGGCCGCGGCCAGTATCGGCACCGCCTGGCAGAGGCCCTCGAGGAGCGGGCTGAGGTCGACCTCGACGCCTCGCTCCACGCCTCCTACGTCGACTGGGTGGTCGAGCAGGTCGCTCCGGCCTGAGCGGAGCCTCAGAGCGGAGCCTCAGAGCGGGGCGACCAGGTCCTCGAGCGCTGCACGGGGATCCGTGGCCTTCGCGACGCCGCTGGCGAGGAGGACACCGTCCGAGCCCAGGTCCCCCGCGGCGGTGACGTCCGCACCCGAGGAAATTCCCGCCCCGCAATAGACCTCGACGTCATCGTCGACGGCCGCGGCGGCCGCGACCGCGTCTTCCACGATGTCGGGGTCGGCCCCGCTCACGGGGGTCCCCGTCCCGATGAGTTCTGGCGGCTCGACGGCGACAGCGTCCGGACCCAGCGCGGCCGCGGCGGCGACCTGGGCCGGGTTATTGGCACAGACCACCGTCGAGAGGTCGGCGCGCTCGGCCGCACGGAGGCCCGCGTCGATACCCGCCAGACGAAGTCGGTGCTCGGAGTGATTGAGGAGAGTGCCGACCGCCCCCGAATCGGCGACGGACTCCGCGAGGGTGCTTCCCGTGTGACTCCCGTGGGCCACGCCGGCGACGTGCTGGGCCCACGTCCGAACGCCGGTCTCGGCCACCCGCCCGAGGTGGGCGGTCTGGGGCGCGACCGCCACGTCGACGCCGCTGTCCGCTGCCACGTCGGCCGCCGCGGCTCCCACGGCCACCGGGTCGCAGTCGTACGCCTTCAGATTCACGAGAACGAACATACCGGGGAGGGGGTCCCATGCGGGAAATAGGTTGTTGTCCGGGACCGACCCGATGGCTCGGAGATCGCGAGGCACGCTGAGTTCGGGCATTGGACGGCTGCCACCAGTGGTGAGGATTGGATGAGTTGGAGTCGCAGGCAGAGTCGATCGGAAGCATACGCCGAACAGATCGATGGGAGGAATCGAGAGGCGGGTTCGGTCGAAAGCGGCGAGAGGAAGCGGCGAGAGAAAGTGGTGAGGAAAGCGGCGAGAGAAAGCGGCGAGAGAAAGAGGCGAGAGAAAGTGTCGAGAGAAAGTGGCGAGAAGAAGTGGTGAGGAAAGCGGCGAGAGAAAGAGGCGGGTGGAAATAACGGTCGGTGGGGGCAGGACTCCTACCGCTCG
>JAZKTI010000155.1:0-6316 GCA_036625635.1 Haloarculaceae archaeon | reverse complement strand
GGGCTTTCGGGCTGGTTGCGGTGACGCTGACGTCTCAAATGAGCGGGCCGAGGGCTTTCGGGCTGGTTGCGGTGACGCTGACGTCTCAAATGAGCGGGCCGAGGGCGAACTTCTGACAGTCGTTCGACCGTGCCACCCCCGACGTAAACCGCGCGAGGGGACCTCGAACGGCTCAGATCCCGGCACCGATGTCGTCAGCGAGAGCCGCCATCTCGTCGTCGTCGACGTCCGCGACCCCGCCGAACAGCGTGTGGAAGGACCCGGCGCCGTCGTCCCCAAAGCGCGGGACGACGTGGGCGTGGACGTGGTCGATCTCCTGGCCGGCCTCGGGCCCGTTGTTGTAGGCGACGGAACTCGCGCGCGCGTCGACGGCGTCCTCGACGGCCGGTGAGAGCTTCGCGATGGCCGCCCCGATGGCCGCGGCGTCAGATTCTGGGAGGTCCCGGAGCCGCTCGTGGTGAGCCTTGGGGATGACGAGCGTGTGACCCTTCGCGAGGGGGTTCACGTCCAGGAACGCGTAGACGTCGTGGTCCTCGTAGACGGTGTGGCTGGGGATGTCCCCGGCGACGATCTGACAGAACAGGCAGTCCTCGTTCATAGGGGGGAAATCGGTCGGCGAACAAATGAAGGTTGTCGGTGGGACACCGTGGCCCCAACCGGGTGGCTCATGCTGGCGTCAGGTACTCCGGCAGGGACTCCTCCAGTTTCTCGAGTTTCGGCGGGATCTGGGCCCTGCAGTAGGGCTGGTTCGGATGCTTCTCGTAGTAGTCCTGGTGTTTCTCCTCGGCTCGCCAGAACGCCTCGAGGGGTTCGACCTCGGTGACGATCGGATTGTCGTACTCGGCCGCAAGGTCCCCGATGAAGGACTCGACCCGTTCGCGCTGGTCCTCGGTCTCGTAGAGGACGATCGAGCGGTACTGGCTCCCGACGTCGGGCCCCTGGCGGTTCTCGGTCGTGGGATCGTGGGTGGCGAAGAAGACCGTGAGGACCTCCTCGAGGGTGAGGAGCTCCGGGTCGAATCTGACGTCGACGACTTCGGCGTGGCCGGTCGTACCCGCACAGACCGCCTCGTAAGTCGGGTCGGCGGCGTGGCCGCCAGCGTAGCCGGAGGTGAGGTTCTCAATGCCCCGGACCCGGTCGAAGGTGGCCTCGACACACCAGAAGCAGCCGCCGCCGAGGACGATGCGCTCGCTCATGGCAGAACCCAGGAGCCGGGCGGGCAAGAGGCTGTGGCTTTGAAACGGAGCTGTCGCCGCCCGACGGATTGGGCCGCCCGACGGCCAGGGCTGCACGGCGGCCAGGGCTGCACGGCAAGCTGGGCTACCGGAGGGCTGGGCCGCCCGGCCGTCAGAACCGTTGTCACACAACCGATTGCCTCTTAATCCCGCCGGCGGATTAGTCGGGTATGAGCAGGTTCGACTCCGTCGACGACCAGTACGACCCGGCCGCGGTCGAGGACCGCGTGACATCGTACTGGGAGGCAGTCGACGCCTACGAGCAGACGAGGGCCCACCGGGCCGAGGGGGAGCCGTTCTTCTTCGTGGACGGCCCGCCGTACACCTCGGGGGCGGCACACATGGGAACCACCTGGAACAAGGTCCTGAAGGACGCCTACATCCGGTACCACCGAATGTGCGGCTACGACGTCTCGGACCGGCCGGGCTACGACATGCACGGGCTGCCAATCGAGACGCGGGTGGAGGAGGAACTGGGCTTCGAGAACAAGAAGGACATCGAGGCCTACGGCGAGGACAGATTCATCGAGGACTGCAAGGAGTACGCCCACGACCAGCTCGCGGGGCTCCAGGCGGACTTCCAGTCCTTCGGCGTCTGGATGGACTGGGAGGACCCCTACCGGACGGTCACGCCGGAGTACATGGAGGCGGCCTGGTACGGGTTTTCGCGGGCGAACGACCGGGGCCTCGTCGAGCAGGGCAAGCGGTCGGTCAGCCAGTGCCCCCGGTGTGAGACTGCCATCGCGAAGAACGAGGTCGAGTACGAGGTCGTCGAGGATCCGTCGATCTACGTCAAGTTTCCCCTGTCCAACAGGGCGGGCTCGCTCGTCATCTGGACCACCACACCCTGGACCATCCCCGCGAATACCTTCGTCGCGGTCGCCGCGGACGAGGACTATGTGGGGGTCGACGCCGAGACGGACGAGGGCGAGACCGAACGCCTCTACGTCGCAGAAGGCACCCTCGAGGAGGTCATGGAGGTGGGTGGGTACGAGAACTGGTCGGTCGTCGAGTCCCTCGCCGGCGATGACCTCGTCGGCTGGACCTACGAGCATCCCCTCGCCGACCGGGTCGACCACCCAGGGGGCGAGAACGCCTTCGAGGTCTACAACGCCGACTACGTCGAGGTCGACCGGACCGGTCTGGTCCACTCGGCGCCCGGTCACGGGGAGGAGGACTTCCGGCGGGGGGCCGAACTCGGCCTGGAGGTGTTCTGCCCGGTCGGGCCCGACGGCATCTTCGACGGGCGCGCGGGCGCCTACGCGGGCGAGTTCGTCCGCGAGGCCAACGCCGACATCATCGAGGACCTCGAGGAAACGGGGCTCATGCTGTCCCGCGATACCGTCGACCACGACTACGGCCACTGCTGGCGGTGTGACACCGGCATCGTCCAGATCGTGACCGACCAGTGGTTCATCACGATCACCGACGTCAAAGAGGAGATGCTGGCAAACATCGAGGACAGCGACTGGTACCCCGCCGAGGCCCGCGACGGTCGCTTCCGGAAGTTCGTGGAGAACTCGCCGGACTGGAACGTCTCCCGGCAGCGCTACTGGGGGATCCCGATCCCGATCTGGACGCCCAGTAGCGAGGCTGCAGCCTCGACCGGCGGCGCCGAGGCCGCCGTCGAATGGAGCGGCGACATGGCCGACGCCATCGTGATCGGGTCCCGCGGGGAGCTCGCAGACCGGGTCGACCAGGACGTCGACCCCGAGACGATCGACCTCCACAAGGATACCGTCGACGACCTGACCATCACGGAGGACGGCCTCACGTACACGCGGGTCCCGGACGTCTTCGACGTCTGGCTGGACTCCTCGGTGGCGAGCTGGGGCACCCTGAATTACCCCGCCGAGGAGGGGGCCTTCGCGGACCTCTGGCCGGCGGACCTCATCATCGAAGCCCACGACCAGACCCGCGGGTGGTTCTGGTCGCAACTCGCCATGGGCACCGCGGCCCTGGGGGAGAGCCCCTACGAGCAGGTCGTGATGCACGGCCACGCGCTGATGCCCGACGGGCGGGCCATGTCGAAGTCCAAGGACATCCTGGTCGATCCCCACGAGGTCATCGACGAGTACGGCGTCGATCCGATGCGGCTGTTCCTCCTCTCGGTGACACCGAGAGGGGACGACATGCGGTTTTCCTGGGAGGAGACCGAGGAGATGCAGCGCCGGCTGAACATCCTCTGGAACGTCTTCCGGTTCCCCCTGCCGTACATGCGGATGGACGGGTTCGACCCGGGCGTCGCGGCGGCGGTCCAGGGCGGCGACGTCGCCGGGAAGGGTGGCAGGGCCCTCGCAGACGTCGCGGACGAACTCGAACCGGTCGACCGGTGGCTCCTCTCCCGGCTCCAGGCAGTCGAACGCGAGATGGGCGAGCGGTGGGCGGACGTCGAGCAGGACAAGGCACTCGACGCACTCCTCGCGTTCGTCGTCGAGGACGTCTCACGGTTCTACGTCCAGGTCGTCCGCGAGCGGATGTGGGACGAAGGCGATAGCGCCTCGAAGCGGGCCGCCTACGCCACCTTCTCCCACGTCCTTCGGGACGTGGTCGTCCTGCTCGCGCCCTACGCGCCACACGTCGCCGAGGACGTCTACGGCACGCTGACCGGCGAGGCCGGCCACGACACCGTCCACATGTGCGACTGGCCGGAGCCGGCAGAGGGGTGGCGCGACCCCGCCCTCGAGGACGGCATCGCGGTCGTCCGGGCAGTCGAGGAAGCCGGGTCGAACGCCCGCCAGGAGGCCGAGCGCAAACTCCGCTGGCCCGTCCCGGAGGTGGTGGTCGACGTCCCCGACGGGCGCGTCGCCGACCTCGTCCGGACCTACGGCGACCTCGTCGCCGAGCGGCTGAACGCCCGCGAGGTGACCGTCGTCGGCCCCGACGAGGGCTGGGGCGAACTCCGCTATGCAGCCGCGGCCGACATGAGTGTCCTCGGCCCGGCATTCGGCGAGGCCGCCGGCGAGATCATGACCGCGCTAAACGAGGCCCGCGTCGCCGAGGCAACGATCGGCGCCCTCGAGGAGGCCGTCCGCGAGGCGACCGGCCAGGCGGTCGATCTCACCGAGGAGATGGTCGAGTTCACCACCCAGACCCCCGATGGCATCGCCGGCACCGAGTTCGAAGCGCTGGATGCGGCCGGGGTCGTCTACGTCGACACGGGCCTGACCGAAGACATCGAGAGCGAGGGGTACGCCCGCGAAGTCATTCGGCGGGTCCAGGAGATGCGCAAGGACCTCGACTTGGCGATGGACGCGCGGATCCGGGTCGACCTCGACGTCGCCGACGAGCGCGTGGCTGGCCTGGTGCGCGAGCGGGAGGCCCTCGTCGCCGATGAGGTCCGCGCCGACGAGTTTGGCGAGATCACCGATGGACACCGGAAAACCTGGGACGTCGAAGGCGTCGAGTTCGACATCGCGATCGAGCCGGTATAACGCGATTGTTCGCGATCGGGAATAGGGCCCGTCACGGGTTCAATCCTGGATCCTGCGGCGGCAGCCGGCCGACAGATCTCGTGATCCCCATCGCAGTGTGAACCTGCCGGTGCAAGTGCCTTCCCACCAGGGGGTTTTTGCTGGCACCCCGACTATCACTCCCCCGATGCGAGCGCTCCACGCCCGGTACCCGTTCCTGGAGGCCTCCCGCGAGGCCGTCGACCGGGCCGACGTCGACCTCGCCGAGGTCGTCGCCAGAGAGGGGCCCGTCCTCGACCGGGCGATGGAGCGCGTCTCCCGTGCGATCCACGACGGCAGCGTCGGTGAGGCCGACCGGAGCACCCGCGTCGAGTTGCTCTCCTACCCCGTCGCGCGCGTCATCGTCTCGCTCGTTGACGAGCGCATCCTCACACGCCGGTACGCCAGCGCCGAGGCGACGACGGCCTACGAGCGGTTCACCGACGAACTCGATGCGCGCGAGGCGCTGAAATCCGCCGGGGACGATCAGCTCACCCTGGACCAGCTCCTCGGGGAGTTCGATCTCGGGTCCCAGGTCCGCACCGTCGACGGGGGCGAGGCCACCGACTACCGGGTGCGCGTCGGCGCCTACCTCGAGTACGCCGCCGGCGAGTGGGACGACTCCTGGCGACTCGTCAACCGCGAACTCGACGAGGGCGAGGTACCACTCACGGCCAGCGAACTCCGCCTCCTTCTGCGCCAGGCCATCCGCCGACGGGTCGAGGCGGACCTCCCCTTCGACGTGCCGCCGGCCGTCGGTGACCACCTCGAGGCCCACACCGAGACCATCCGGGAGTGGCTGGCAGACCTCGACCTGACGCGGGACATCGACACGGTCGTTCCCGAACTGTTCCCGCCCTGTATGAAGGCGCTGCTCGACGACGTCCAGAAGGGCGAGCACCTCGAGCACCACTCCCGGTTCGCGATCGCCTCCTTCCTCACGACGATCGGGATGACAACCGACGAGATTGTAGAGCTCTTCGAGGTCAATCCGGGGTTCGGGGAGGAGGCGACGCGGTACCAGGTCGACCACATTCGGGGGGATACGAGTCCGACGGAGTACTCCCCACCGGCCTGTGCGACCATGCAGTCCTACGGGGACTGC
This sequence comes from Haloarculaceae archaeon, assembly GCA_036625635.1. GTDB lineage: Archaea > Halobacteriota > Halobacteria > Halobacteriales > Haloarculaceae > JAZKTI01. The sequence continues at coordinate 524 of JAZKTI010000155.1, read as the reverse complement.
GTCAACAAGGACGACATCTGCGAGGACGTCATCGACGAGTCACACCCCCTGAACTACTACGAACACCGCCTCGACGAGGCCGACGAGGACGACGTCCAGGACTGGCGGGCGGGTGAGGACGGGGATGGGGAAGACGATGGCGAAGCCGAGGGGAAAACCACTGACGGGGACGGGGGCGACGGGACCGCGAGCGGGGAGGTCGACGGTCAGGATTCGAAGTCCTGACGCTCCAGCCAGATGCCCAGCCCGGCCATCAGCAGGATGAAAAAGGCGATGGTGGCGACGAGGGCAATACCGCCCGTCGGCGACATCGCGGTGACGGCAGCGTTTGCGTCCTCGCCGAAGACGCTCCCCACGGCGACGGCGACGGCGATAAACGCCAGGACGCCGCCGATCGCGATGAGTATCTGGTAGCGCGTCTCCTTGTCCATGGTCCCAGAAATCTCTCGGGTGGGTAAAAGCGTGTCGACAGCGAGGGCCGAACGGAGTGAGGCCCTCGGAATGGCGAGCGGGGACGCAACGCG
>JAZKTI010000154.1:0-6337 GCA_036625635.1 Haloarculaceae archaeon | reverse complement strand
GGATTGGCGAACCGGAGAGCGAAGCGAGCCGGTGAGCCGCGAGACAGCGAGGCCAGGTGCCGTGCGAGCGGCGAAGCCCGCGAGGCCGAGCGGAGCGAGGCCTCGGATTGGCGAACCGGAGAGCGAAGCGAGCCGGTGAGCCGCGAGACAGCGAGGCCAGGTGCCGTGCGAGCGGCGAAGCCCGCGAGGCCGAGCGGAGCGAGGCCTCGGATTGGCGAACCGGAGAGCGAAGCGAGCCGGTGAGCCGCGAACGAGCGAGGTGAGAGCGTTCTGGTTGGTTACGGTCCCAGCAACAGTCCCACGAACTGCACTGAGCGGGGTGAGCACATTCTGGCTGTCTGCGGTAGCTGGAGCAGCACCACCTACAAAGAGTGGTCTGGAGGCAGTCGGACGCATAGCGGTCAGGACTAGCGAGATTGCGAGCGAAGCGAGTACCTGCACTCTGCGCTCGATAAAACCGTCCGGCCACATACGAACCGTGTGGTCGACGCATGTCGGCCGACCCATGCGAGGCCATGGGCGCCGGAAGAGTCCCACTCGGTGTCGAAAAACACTTATGAGCGCTAATTACATCTCATTACACGATGTCGAAGACCGCCGAGTTCCCCGACTACCTGGACGTCGACTACAGCGCCGGCCAAGGTGAAGATCCCGCCGACTATCCGACGATCCAGGACAAGATCGAGCAGGCCATCGAGGTCACCCGGCAGGGCCTCGAACAGTACGAGAACCCGGTCGTGATGTGGACCGGCGGAAAGGACAGCACGCTCACGCTCTACTTCATCAAAGAGGTGGCCGAGCAGTTCGGCTACGACGTCCCACCGGCGGTCTTCATCGACCACTTCCAGCACTTCGACGAACTCCACGACTTCGTCGACCGCTGGGCCGAGGCCTGGGACCTTGAGGTCATCTACGCTTGCAACGAGGACGTCGGCGATTACGTCGACGAACACGACCTCGAGCCCGGCGACGACGTCCCCGTCGACGCCCTCTCGGAGCACAACCACCACCACATCCGGAACCTGCTCGAGTACGAGGAGGACACCTTCCCATTCCTGCTCGATACCTACGTGGGCAACCACCTGCTCAAGACGGTCGCCCTCAACGACGCCCTCGAGGAGTACGAGGTCGACGGCGTCATCTCGGGCGTCCGGTGGGACGAACAGGAGGCCCGCGCGGACGAGACCTTCTTCTCGCCGCGCCACGATCCAGAGACATACCCGCCCCACGACCGCATCCAGCCGATCCTCCAGTTCGCAGAACCCGACGTGTGGGAGGCCTTCTGGGGCTTCGTCGTCCCGGAGACCGTCGAGGCCTACCCCGACGAGGGCTACGTGCCCCAGGGCGCGGACGATCTGCCCGAGGGCATTACGAAGGATGACGTCCCGGTCTCGCCGAAGTACTTCGCCGGCTTCCGGTCGCTGGGGAGCGAGATCAGCACCGACAAGTCTGCCGAGGAACCGGCCTGGCTCCAGGACATGGCGAACACGACCGAGCGGGCCGGCCGCGCCCAGGACAAGGAGGACCTCATGGAGCGCCTCCGGGACCTGGGATATATGTAGGCCGGGGGGGGGACGCACCCGCGTCGTCGACGGGACCCCTGGGTCGCGAATCACGGCCGCGGCGTCAGATCCGCCGCCTATCCGCGCTTCGCCCCTTGCACAGCCCGGCTCCGGCCCGATGTCACCCGGGCCCAGCTGGCGATACGGTGCTAACATTCTTAGGTCGCCACTGCAACCTGTTTGATATGCCACCCCGGATCGAGCCGGCCGTGAACCGCCCGGCAGTCCCCTGGGCCGGCGCCACGCTCACCGCCGAAGTGGACGTGGCGCCCGGGGAACAGGTCGTCGCCGTCCAGCGGGTCATCTCCCTCTGTATCGATACGAGCGGCTCGATGGGGGGCGAGAAGATCGAGCGCGCACGGGATGGCGTAGCCTGGGTCCTGGGCCTGCTCGACCCCGACGACTACGTCAGCATCGTCGCCTTCGACTCCGCGGCCGAACTCGTGATGCGGCCGACTCGCTGGGGGGATAGCTCCCGCGAGGAAGCCATGGAGTACGTGAATGAACTCACTGCCGGCGGGGGTACCGACATGTTCGATGGATTCGAGACCGCACGAGAGGCGTTGGAAGCCGTGGAGTACCAGGTCGATCCGGAGGGGACCGTCCGGCGGATCCTCGTTCTGTCGGATGGCAAGGACAAACACCACGAGCCGTCGGACTTCGCGGACCTCGCACGGGAGATCGACGAGGCCGGAATCCGCATCAAGGCCGCCGGCATCGGGGCCGAGTACAACGAGGACACCATCCGCGAACTCGGGACGAAGGGCCGGGGCGAGTGGACCCACCTCGAGGGACCATTCGCCATCGAGGACTTCTTCGGCGACGCCGTCGAGGACGCCAACGAGGTCGTCGCCCCGGACGCCCGCCTCGAACTCGACGTCGCGAACGGTGTGGAGGTCGAGGAGGTCTACCGGGCCCTTCCACAGGCCCAGGAGGTCGACCTGGACTGGGCGGCCAACACGGCAACCGTGAAACTGCCCGACCTCGTCGAGCGCGAACACCAGAAGGTCACGATGAAACTCCACGCACCGGCGATGGACGGCGAGGACGAGGAAAATCACGTCCTCGCCGACCTGACCCTCACCGCGCGGGAGGCGGAGACCACGGCGCCGCTGATCGTGACCTACACCGACGACAACAGCAAGCTTGCAGCCGAGAACGAGGAGGTACAGCTCGACCACCAGCAGACCGTCGTCAAGACCGAACTCGGGAAAGGCAACGTCGACGCCGCGGAAACCGAGGTCGAGCGCATGACCATGATCCACGGCGAGGACGTCGAGGCCGTCCGCGAGATCGAACGACAGACCCAGATCGTCAGGGAAGGGGGTCGCGCCGAGCGCAACCGCGTGACCAAGATCGTCGAGGAGGACCAGCCCTCGTGATGACATATCGGTGAGCGACAGATGACCACGCCCGCGTCCGGAGATCTGATTGCCAGTCGGTACGAACTCGCAGAGGAGGTCGGGACCGGCGGGTTTGCCGCTGCCTACCGCGCCGAGGATCGCGGCACCGGCAGGGAGGTTGCGGTAAAACTACCGAACTACGAGCGCAGCAGCAACGACGCCGATCTCATCGACCGATACCTCACCAACGAGGGGGAGACACTCGAGCGCATCCGGGCGGCGGGCGGTCACCCGAACCTGATGGCTCTCTTCGAGCGGATCAGCGTCGGGGGCGCCCCGGCGCTTGTCGTGGAGTTCGTCGACGGCTTTGAACTCGACACCGTCATCCAGGAGGCCGGCCCGATCGAGGACACTGAACTCGTCCGCCGGATCGGAATGAACCTCGCGAACGCGATGGGATTCCTCCACGAGAACGAAATCGTCTACCGCGACCTCAAACCCGACAACGCCATGCTGACGGACGAGGGCGGGGAGGTGAAGCTCATCGACTTCAACACCGCGACCTTCGATTTTGGGGCGGTGGGGAGTTCCGACGCGACGGCGATCCTCGGGCCCTACAAGCCACCCGAGGTGGCCGAGGCCGGTTCGACGGACGTCCGCCAGGGTCCCTGGTCGGACGTCTACTCGATCGGCAAGATCCTGATGTTCCTCTTGAAGGGGACGGTGCCGAAGAAGGACGGCGTCGATCCCCGGGACTTCGGGGCAGAGTGCGAGTCCTACCTGGCAGAGGTCATCGAGCGCGCGACCCAGCACGACTACGAGGAGCGGTACCGGAACGCGACCGTCCTGGAGCGAGTCCTCGACACGCGGAATCCGGCGATCCCCGCGGAAGCAGCCGTCGAACACGTCCAGGAGGATCGCGAGTACCGGCTGTTCCCCGGTGACACCATAGGGCGTCGGTACGCCGAAGGCCCGACGTCGTCCATCGCCATCGAGGACTCCAAGGAGTACATCTCGACGGTCCAGGTCCAGTTCGACGTCGACTCCGACGGGACCTGGCTCCTCCGGGACCGGAGCCTCAACGGGACTTACGTCCAGACCGGCTCCGGGTGGCAGCGGGTCCTCGGAGACGAGGGCCGGCGGCGACTGAAACAGCAGGGGGAGGACCCCACGGACCGTCACGGCGAGGTTCCCCCCTCGACGTACCCCCTGTCCGACGGCGACCGCGTCGCCCTGGTTCACCCGAGCTACGGGGTCACATTCGAGTTCGACTCAGTTTGACCATGGACTACGCTACCGACTACGACGTTGGCGAAAAGAAACGGGACGTTGGGATCAACGAGGACAGTGTCGCGCTCGTCGTCTTCGAGGACGGCCACCGGATGGGCCTCGCCCGCGGAGGGGGGTCGGCGAGCGAGCCGCGCGCGGAATCGTCGGGGCAGAGCCATCCACAGACCGCCGAGTCCGACGACGGTGGGGGATCGGATAACGAGGCTGGCGAGGATGCGTCGGGCGTCGCGGATGTGGCGGCGGATGCGGACGAAGGGTCGCCCCCCGAGGCGGGACCAGCCGGCGAGGCAGGAGAGCACGTCCGCAACCGAAGTGCTGCGGCGTTCGCGCTCGCGGACGGCGCCGGCGGGCACGACGCCGGTGACGTCGCGTCCTACATCGCCTCGACGGTCGTTTGCGAGCGACTCGCCGAGATTGCGATCCGGACGGCCCGGGCCGACCCCGACCCCTTCGACATCGAGGTCGGCGAGTCGCTGCCGTCGCCGCCGACCAGGCAGGAGATTCACGAGGCGATTTCCGATGCCATCGACGACGCCCACGGGGCGGTCCTGGACTACTCGGCCGAGGCGGGCCAGGCCGCCTACACCACGGTCGTCGCCGGAATCGCGGTGGATGGCGAACTCCACTACGGCTGGGTCGGCGACAGCCGCGCGTACCTCTGTAACCGCCAGCACGGTACTATCGACCGACTGACGGCCGATCACGCCGTCGTAACCCAGCTCGAGGAAGCGGGCGAGATCGACGACGTCGAGGCGATGGTCCATCCCCGGGGCAACGAGATCACGCGCGCGCTCGGGGGGAGATCGGCCCCCCAGGGGGCAGTGACCATCGAGGTCGACACCAACACGGTCGATCTCTACGGCGACGACGTCGTCCTCCTGACGAGCGATGGCCTGATCGACGCCCAGACCGACGCGCCCGACCTCTTCGAGGAATACGTGGCCGCCGACAGGAGCGAAGCTGCCGCCGAGGCCGTCCGCGATGCGGTGGTGACCGACGCCGAAATCCGGGACGTCCTCCTCGACGCCGAGTCGCTCTCCGGTGCGGCCAGCGACTTCACCGAACTCGCGAACGATCGCGGCGGCAAGGACAACATCTCGACGATGCTGTTCGCCGACACTACCTTGCCCGCTGCGCCTTCGAGGGTACCGGTGCGAGGCGTCGAGCGACCAGCCCCCCTCGAGAGTCGCGACACGGTGGTTCTGAAGGAGGAGTGAGTCATGGAGGAATACCCCACCGATCAAATCGGCACGGATTCGATCCAGGCCCCGAAAACCACCAGGCTGCGAGATGGTCGGAAGGGAATTTCGGGGGAACAGTTTTACACCACGACTGTGAGTGGCCTACTATGACTGAACCGAATCCCACCCCCGTCGAATGCCCGGTGTGCGGCGAGGCATTCGACCCGACCGCAGCTGGTGGCTGGTGTACCAACTCGGAGTGCGGGGAGTGGAAGTACGAGGCCGAGGATCTCCCGAATCCAGACGGTACTGTCCCCACGACTCCCGAGGAGGCCGTTCCCCTGGATGCGATCAGCGGCTCACCGAGCGACGTCTCCGTGGAGCACGAACCCCGCGAAACCGGCGAGGCCGAGGACCGGATACGGGACCGCGAGATAGGCGGTGACGAAGCCGCAATAGCGACTGACGAGTTCGACGGCGGCAACTCACGAACTGGGATCGACCGCAAACCGGACGCAGGCCCCGAAACTGACGGAGGCAGCCATCCGGATGAGAGCGACGGGGATCGGGCGTCGGACGAGCCACACGGGCTGGACGTAGCCCGCCAGCGAGGTGGGCCCGAGGACGGGCCCTCCGAGGGCGGAGGTGAGCCCGAGGGAGCCCAGGAACCGGCAGAGGTCGAAGAGGAGGGAGCTGAATCGAGCCCGGACGACATCGACGAGCAGCTGGAGGCGATCGACGACAAACTCGAGGACGGTACCGATTCCGCGGCCAACGACGAGGGCGACGGAGAGACCACCACCGAGTGTCCCGACTGCGGGCAGACACTCACCGAAGAGAACTTTTCGGTGCACGATTGTAGCGCCGACGTAGGGGGTGAGCCGAGCGCCGACGCAACCGAGGAGTCGAGCCCGGAACCAACGGGGGAGGCGAGCCCGGAACCAACGGGGGAGGCGAGTTC
>JAZKTI010000153.1:0-6340 GCA_036625635.1 Haloarculaceae archaeon | reverse complement strand
CGCAGTCGGCTGGGGAGGTTCGAGGTGCGGTGCGGTTGTGGACCTGGCGGACTGAAAGGGCGAGGCCCGGTCGCGGTCGCTGAGCAGGCTCTATCCGAGCGCTGCGAGGCCGACCGGAGGCCTCGAGATGGCGAACCGGCGAGCGTAGCGAGCCGGTGAGCGAGGGACGAGCGAGGATATCCCGATCAGCGACCGCGACCGGGCCGAGGGCGTTCGGGCTGTCTGCCGAAGCAGTATCGACTCCAGAGAGCGGGCCGAGGGCGTTCGGGCTGTCTGCCGAAGCTCTATCGACTCCAGGGAGCGGGCCGAGAGCGTTCGTGGTGGGTGCGGGTGCGGTTCCAGTTACAGAGACCGAGGTGAGGGCATTCGGGCCAGCGAGCCCGTGGCTCATGGTTGGTCCATTTGCAGTACGGCACGAGAGTCCGGCTTACAGGTCCGTCCGGCCCTCCTCGAACTCGTCTCCCGCTGCGGGCACCCGTTGGTAGGTCCGCCCGCGCTTCTCGCCGACCGACCGGACGAGGTTGTACTGGTCGAGTTTCGTGAGGTACTTGCGGATCGTTCGCTTGCTCTTTGGCTCGTCCATCCGGGCGCTGTAGCGCTCGTAGAGGTCCCCCGGCGCCACCTCGTCCTCGTCCTCGACGATCTCGAAGAGTGCGCGCTGGTGGGAGGTCAGCGTCTCGACGGCGCGCTGCTTGACCGCGCGCTTGCCCTCGGGGATGGCCTCGGTCACGAGGGCATCGTCGATCTCGGTCTCGCCGCGTGACTCCGCGAGCCGCGCGGCACTCCGGAGGACGCGGATGGCGACCCGGGCGTCGCCCGCGGCGGCGTCGGCGATCCGCTCGAGCTGATCGTGGTCGACGCTGCTGGGCTCGAAGCCCTCGTCGACGCGAGCCCCGAGGATGGCGGCGAGTTCGCCGACGCCGTAGCGGGCAAACCGGATCCTGGGCCCGCCGCGGAGCCGGCTTCCGACGCGCTCGTCGAGGCTCGCGAAGAGGTCGGCCTCGCGGTTCGAGACGAGCATCGTGTGCAGGTGGTCGATCCCGAGGAGTTCGTACAGTAGCCGGGAGTCATCCAATTGGTCGACCTCGTCGAGGACGACCACGACGGGCCGCTCGTCGCGGGCCTCGATGCGGTCCAGCAACTCGTCGTGGGGGGTCGACTGCCGGTGGACGTCGTGGGTCTGCCCGACCGCATCGAGGAGTTCCCGGAGGACCCGGAAGCGGGTGTGGTGCTGCCAGCAGTTGACGTAGGTCGTCCGCACGTCGAGCAACTGCTCGCGCAGGCGCTCCAGGGTGTACCGCGCGACGCAGGTCTTGCCCACGCCCGTCGGCCCGAACAGCAGCGGCGTCTCCGGTACCTCCCCCTCGAGTAGCGGCGAAAGCGCCGAGGAGAGCCGCTCGATCTCCTCGTGGCGGTGCTCGACGTCCGCCGGGACGAAGTCCTCCTGCAGGACGCGAGCGTTGGTGATCATGCCCGGGCCTTGGGGCTCCAGCCGATTAAACGGAACCGTGCGAGTGCCGATACTTCCGATACCGCCGACGGGCCGGGTAATAACGGCCCGCCCGACGCCGGCGATGGTTTCGGCATATCGGCCGCCACACGATCGCAGTTAGGTGACCGGCGGTCGACCGTTCGAGGGATGCAAGACGGCGACGCGACCAGATCGACCCCGGAGGGCGTATCGAATCGAAGGACCCAGGATCGCGCATCGGACCGATCGACCCACGAGGCCACCGCGAACTGGCGGACCGGCGAGGCCGAGGGCGAGGGCGACCCGGACAGATCGAGGGCGGAGGCCACGCCCGACCGGACGCGGTGGACGGTCCTCGAGCTCCGACGCCTGTCCTCGGACGAGTGGCGCGCCACGCAGGCGGGCGCCGAGCACGTAGGACGGGGACCGACCGCGGCCGCGGCTGCAGCGGCGTATTGCAGGCGTGTCGGCGACGGGCTCGACGGCGGGGCTGACCGATCGACCCACGATGGGGATAGGTAGGCCGGCGGGGCCGTCGGGAGAGGCGACGCCCGGTGGAACGGGGCGGAGGGAGCGCTCCCGATCGGGATGACGAGGGGTGAGCCGGGGCCGAGGCTGTACCTGCACCAGGGCCGAGGCCGTCCTGTGCCGGGGCCGAGGCTGTACCTGCACCAGGGCCGAGGCCGTCCTCTGCCGGGGCCGGGGCTGTACGGAGTCAGACGGCGAACCGACCCCCAGTCTCCTGTCAGTCCGGATACTCGGCCACGCTCTCGTAATCCCACACGAGGTCGAAGTAGCGTTTCAGGCCCGCGACGAAAGACCCGTTTTCGGTGATAGCGGCCTGGCGCATGTGGTTCGGGACGTCGGGTTCCTCCACGAGCAGGATCGCCTCGCCGCCGCGGTAGTCCATACTCGGGTCGATGAGCGTGCCACGCCAGGGGAGTTTCCCGGTGCTGTAGCGGACGCCGACGTCAGGGTAGTCCCGGGACAGCCGCTCGACGATGTCGGCCTGGACCACCCGCTTGTCCGCCGCGAGCAGGTCCGGGTGGAGGAAGAGTGCGTCGACGGGCACCCGGTCGAGTGCGTCGGCCAGGGCCGGTTCGATCGCGTCGAGGTACGCCAGGCTATTCGTGATGACGTAGACGTGCTCTTCGGCGTCGTGGTAGAGCCGCCGGGTTTCGCTCTCGCTGGGCTCCCCCACGTCGACGACGTGGAACAACTCCTCGGTGGGCGTGATGGCCTCGCTCGCGGCCTCGTAGCGCGGGCCGAACTCAGCGAGGAAGGCCTCCCGCATCGCCTCGACCTCCTGCCGGAAGGACTCGTAATCCTGGCGGCGGTTCTCTGTCGCCCGCTCGAGGATGTCCGCGGGCGACTTCGCGTGGAACTCCTTCGGCCGGCCGGGAATTTCCTCGACGTACCCCTCCTCGACGAGCCCATCGAGGACGCCGTAGATCCGCGCCTGGGGGATGCCGGTCGCCTCGGCCAGGTTCGGCGCCGTCGATCGCCCGAGTGTCAGCAGTTCCGTCAGGGCCGATTGCTCGTACTCCGTCAGCCCGAGCCGTTCCAGAAGGGCCGCCGGCGCGTCGTTCATTGCGGAGGAGTTGGGCCACACCCGAAAAAAGTCTGCCCCGTTGCCCTGGCACTACGGCGTCGCCGGCCGACCGATCTTCCAACCGGCCCTCCCGGATCGTCGGATTCCTGACTGAGTGGGAAAATGGATGTCGGGCGGGTGAATGTGGGCGGGTGAATGTGGGCGGGTGGATCCCAGGCGGATTTTACCCGTCCTCGTACGGGAGTCCCGGGTCGCTCCGTGGCGCGCCGACCCCGAGGACGCGGACGGGCTCGCTCGCGGCCTCGGGGTTGTAGGGGCGGTGGGGGCTCTCCGGCTCGGCGACGAAGACAGCGCCCTCGGGAACCTCGTACTCCCGGTCTGGCGTCTCCACGAGGAGTCGCCCGGCGAGCACGTGGAAGACCTCCTCGCGGCGATCGTGGTAGTGGTAGGTCCGGGGGAGTTGCTCCCCGGGAGCCAGTTCGTAGACCGCCACCGCCAGGTTCGCGAGGCCGGCCGCGTCAGTGATCGATCGCCGATCACACGGGTACTCGGAGGTGGGGTCGAGAGCCTGCGGATCGACGACCTGGTGGGCCACGGGGCCATTATTGGCCGCCCTCGGTGAATAGCTACGGATGGCGGCGAGACTGCCCGCTGGATTCTGGCGCCCTTGGATTCTGCTCCACTTGGATTCTGCTCCACTTGGATTCTGCTCCACTTGGATTCTGCCCGCCCCGGGTTCTTCCCGCCGGATTCTGATTCGCTTGGGGGCGGGCCCTCAGTCGATCGGCAGCGAACCGGCATTCGAGCCGCCAGCCCGCTGCCAGCAGGTCCGGAGTGGCTCGGCTCCGAGAGTCGCATCCGCACTCGCGTCGTACGCCAGGAGCGACCGGGCGACCTGTCGACCGAGCTCGACGTCGGCCATCACCGCCTCACGTCGCGGTTCCGGGACCCAGGGCGAAACCTCGAGACAGAACGCGTCTACGACGGAGAGGTCGCCCGCCTCGGCGAGTTCGGCACAGCACTCGCCGGCACGGAAGTGATCCGCCCGGTCGGGGGCGGCAATTGCGTGATCGGGTCGGCCCAGAGCCGCACCGATCACCTGCCGGTCCGCTCGCTCGAGGCGCTGGTCCTCGGGGAACGTCCCCGCGAGACCCTCGATTTGCTCGGGCGTGTCGGTCCGGGTGAGGAGGACGTCTCCCGACTGGGGAATCGGCACAATCTCACAGCTAGTGACAGCGGCGACGCCTGCGACGAGCAGCGGCACGCCGGTGCCGTACCGGAGGCGAATTCGGTCGGTGTCGCCCGCGGCCAACCTGGCGATGGCGAGGCGCTCTCGCGTTGTGAACGGACCCCTGGCAAGTGCGCGGTCGAGGCTTGCCAGGCCGCTGGCATCGGGTAGCGGTGGCGCCTCCAAGAGGTCTGTAACGACCGACTCCTCGACCACCGTCCCGACGCCGTGGTCGAGGGCGCCGTATCTGCGGTGGATCCGTGGGGGTTCGAAGAGCACCGCGAGGGGCGGCGTGTCGGCGAGGGCGCCACCGAGACTCCGGGCGGCCTCGAGTGCCGCCGCAGAGTGGTGGGTGAGGTGGACCTGCCCCGCCTCCGCGAGGAGTGTCGTCGCGTCCTCGTCCGTCTCGAGGGCGACCTCGACGGACGCCCGGCCACCATCCAGGCTAAGTCGGATGGATTCCCCGGCCGGTCCTGGCTCGATGGCGTCGGCGTCACAGACGATCGTCCGGTCGTTCGCGCACTCCCCTGGCGGCATCGCGGCGACGGCTTCAGCGCGATCGCACTGGCCGTCGGCGGCACCGGGCGGGTAGCCGGCCAGCACCATCGCGCGGTGGATGTCGTGCCAGCGCTCGTCCGCGCTGTGCTCGAGTCGGGTCCGGTTCGGCCGCGGGAGCAGTTCGATGTCGGCATTGGGCCCCGCGTCAGCGATGGCGACGGCGAAGGGCGAACCGCCGGCCCGGAACCGCTCGGTCCGGGCGCGATTGAGCCAGTCCCGCACGCCCCTCTGGAGTTTCAGGACGTCGAGTACCACCTGGAGGGAATCGGCCTCGACGGCCGCGCCGACCTCCCTGGTTCCGCGGTCAACCACGGTGGGCGGCGGGTGAGCGGAGGCGTCGGCGTCACGCTTCATTGGGCGCAGCCATTGGGCAATAGCAGTGAGCGACGCGAATAAACCCACGGTCGTCTTTCGGGGTCGTGGGATGGATGTGAACAACCGGTACGGGCGACCGGCGCGGCGGCGCTCGCCGAGGAGGCAAGATTCCCGCTGAGGGACCGCAGGACAGGTTCCAGGAGGCCAGGACGACAATTCGGCCGGCTTCCTATGCTCGATCCCTGGCGCCGATGTCCTCGACCGGGAGTACCGAGTAGTCGACGGACATCGTATCCTGGGTGGCGCGGATCTTGCCGACGAACGTCGATATCTCCTCGAGTTGCCCTTCGAGGACGAACAGCTCCATGCAGTAGTGGTCCCCCACGTGGCTGTGGACGTTCGAGACCACCAGCCTGTCGTGGTCGTGACGCAGGTGCATCATCCGTTCCTCCACGCTCGTGGTCTCGAAGTCGAACACGACAGTGACGACGGCCATGAGTTCGCGGTCCTGGAGGCGGCTATCCTGGAACTCCCCGAGCAGATTTCGCGCCGCCTCCCTGACGACTTCGCTCCGGCCGGTGTACCCGTGGTCGGCTGCGAAGTCGTCGATGCGATCGACCAACTCCTCCGGCATCGAAACGCTCACGACGCTCATGTATTAACTCGCTCCGCTTAATTTAATAAACGTTAGTATAATCTCCCGAATTCCTCGTCCGATCCTCGCGGGACGTCGGGGCCGTCGGACGAGGGAGGATGCGTGAACTGCGCCCGGAATGCGCTCCGTGCGGTCGGCGAGCCCCCCGAACTGCCGCCGATTGTCACGGCCGACGACGGTGGGTCCTTACACTGGGCCGAGGAGAACTCCGTCCTGGTGTGCAACGGCGGGCTGGTCGACCGCAGCCCGGCCAACGGCGAGACCCTCGAACCCGCGGCTCGGCTGCGCGAGGCGGTCCCGGACCGGGGCTGGTCTGCCTCGATGTCAGGCACTTGCCACCTGATCCAGCCGAGTAACTACGCGAGGACTGCGTTCACGTTCGGGGCCATGTTCAGGGACAGTTCCGGATGCTGGTCTTGGCCACAGGGAGGCGCCCTGGACTGTCCCGGCCCGGCCCCGGTCTGTCCCGGCCCGGCCCCGGACTGTCCCGGCCCGGCCCCGGACTGTCCCGAGCCGGGCCCTGTTTGTCACGGGGCGGTCCCGGATTGCCCAGGTCCTGGC
>JAZKTI010000152.1:0-6406 GCA_036625635.1 Haloarculaceae archaeon | reverse complement strand
GAAGCGGTGGGCGACGAGACGGGCCAGGCCGAAGCGGTGGGCGACGAGACGGGCCGAGTCGAGACAGTAGGGGACGAGGCGACGAGGGCCCATCAGTGGACAGCTTTGGCCGTCAGTGGGGAAAACCTGCCGGCCCCGCTCTCGGCGGCAGGACCTGGTGGCCAAGTGGGCCGACTGGTCTCGCGCTTACTCGCCGAGGGCCTCGCTCCCGGCGGTCTCCTCGTCGCTGGGCCCGGTCCAGGCAAGGCGGCGTTGCAGGGCCAGCGCGACGGTGACCAGGGACAGCAGGACTGGCACCTCGATGAGCGGGCCGATCACGGTCGCGAAGGCGACGCCCGAGGAGACACCGAAGACGGCGACCGCCGTCGCGATGGCGAGTTCGAAGTTGTTCGAGGCGGCCGTGAACCCGATGGCCGTCGTCGTCGAGTAGTCCGCGCCGACCTCCCGCCCCATCCAGAAACTCACCAGGAACATGGCGACGAAGTAGACCGTCACGGGGACGGCGACGAGGAGGACGTCGCTCGGTTGTGCGACGATCCGCTCGCCCTGCATTGCGAACATTACGATGACTCTGCCCAGCAGTGCGACCAGCGTGAGGGGGTCGACGCGGGGGAGGTACTCCTCCTCGCACCAGGTCTCGCCCTTCACCCGCGTGCCGACGAGCCGGGACAGGATGCCCGCGGCGAAGGGGATACCCAGGCAGATCGCGATGGCCCGGAAGACCTGGCCCGGCGTGATGCCGAACTGCGAGATCCCGGCGACGAGGTCCGAGAGACCGAGCGTCGACGGGAGGACCGGCGCGAAGAACGTGACGTAGACGCCGTAGGTGAGGATCTGGAAGACGCTGTTGAACGCCACCAGGCCGGCCGCGTACTCGGGGGATCCGTCCGCGAGTTCGTTCCAGACCAGCACCATCGCGATGCATCGCGCCATCCCGATGAAAACCAGCCCCAGGACGAACTCCGGCCGCGCGGGCAGGCCCGGCACGACCCCGCCGAAGAAGACGAGCGCGAGCCCGAACATGAGCGTGGGTCCGACGAGACAGTTCTGCAGGAGGCTCAGGCCCAGAACCTGGCGGTTCCTGAAGACCGTCGGCAGCCGCCGGTAGTCGACCTTCGCCAGCGGCGGCTACATCATCGCGATCAGGCCGAACTCCACCAGCTGGAACTCCCGGATAGGCTCGGTGGTCGAGGGGACGACGTAGCCCAGGCCCACACCGATGGCCATCGCGCCCAGGATCCAGACGGTCAGGTACTTGTCCAGAAGGTCCATCGACCGCGGTCGCCACAGTCCGGACACTCGCACTCGGGGCCGTGGTCGTGGGTCTGGTCGACCGCGCTCATTCTGCCCCCGCCTCCCTGATATCACCCGGCATCAGGGGGTCGTCCTCGCGCGCCGACTCGATCTCGTCGAACAACCCGGCGACCCTGCCCTTGCACTCGGCCCGGATCTGCCGGACGATCGCGAGGTCCTGGCCGCCAGGATCCGGGAGGTCCCAGTCCCGCACCCGGACGTCGCCCTCGAGGTCGAGCGTCGAGCACCCCATCGTCGCTACGACGCTACAGGACTCGAGGGTCGCGGTCTCGATCGCGCGTGGCTTCCGGTCGGAGACGTCGATGCCCTCCTCGGCCATGGCCTCGACGACTACCGGGTGGACGGCGTCGGCGGGGTGCGTTCCGCCGCTGACGATCTGGACCGCTTCCTCGAGGTTGCGTTCCTCGCGCTCTCGCTCCGCGAAGGCCGCACACATCTGGGACCGTCCCGCGTTCCGGACGCAGACGAAGCCGAGGTTCACGTCGAAATCGACCCCTTTTCCGCGGTTACCGCTACCGCTACCGCTACCGCTACCGCCACCGCTACCGCAGATCGGGATCTCATCCCTGCTCCCCCGCGGTCGCGTCGAAGGCCTCCAGGATGGCCGTCGCCCGCTCGGTCGCGTCGTAGTAGTGCCACCGGCCCTCCTTCCGGCGGGTCGCCAGGCCGGCGTCGACGAGTTCGGAGAGTGCGTGGCTGACGGCACTGTCGCTGACGTCAACGAGCGGGGTGAGTTCGCAGACGCAGAGTTCCTCCGCCGCAGCCAGGAGGAACCGCATCAGCCGGTATCGCGTCTCGCTCCCGAGGGCACCGAAGACGCGAGTGTCCGACGGGGCGCTGGCGATCGGCGTCGATTCTTCGAGGTCGTCGAGTTCCGCGAGGCGATCCTCGAGGTCCTCGGGTCGAGACTGCCCGAGTTCGTCCGCGAGGAGGCGTCGGAGTCGCTCGGTTGTTTGACTCATCGTGTTGAAATGAACAGGTGTTCAGATATTTGTTTCGGATCTCGGCCGCTGGGTTTGCGGGGGTGTGGGGAGTGGATCAGGTTCCGGAGTTACGACTGAACTGACCGAGAGGACCGTGGTCGGCCGCTTAGCCCTCGCGTACTCCGCTTCCTTTGGTGCAGACAGCCCGAAAGCCCTCGGCCCGCTCGCAGGAGTCGTGACCGCGACCGCAAACAGCCAGAAAGCCCTCGGCCCGCTCGCGCGCTCTGAGCGGGATATCCTCGTTCGCTTCGCTCGCTCACCGGCTCACTAC
This sequence comes from Haloarculaceae archaeon, assembly GCA_036625635.1. Classification (GTDB taxonomy): domain Archaea; phylum Halobacteriota; class Halobacteria; order Halobacteriales; family Haloarculaceae; genus JAZKTI01. The sequence continues at coordinate 3,838 of JAZKTI010000152.1, read as the reverse complement.
GTTCGCCGGTTCGCCATACCGAGGCCTCCCTTCGGTCGGCCTCGCTGCTCGGATAGTGGCCCGCTCAGAGACACGCGACCGGGCCTCGCCCTTTCATTCCACCAGGGAGCCGGCGTCCGAGTAGGTCTGAGCACCCGGAATCTACCCAGCACCTTGTAGATTTCCACCCCTGGCGGAATGAAAGGGCGAACCTCGCTCGCGCTTGTCTAGTCGCTGAGCAGGCCCTATCGAGCGACCGGAGGGAGCGAAGATATCCTGCTCAGCGACCGCGAGCGAGGTGAGGGCTTTCTGGGCGTTTGCTGCCGCGGTATCGGTTCCTGGTCCAGAGAGCGAGGTGAGGGCTTTCTGGCTGGTTGCGGTCCCAGTTACAGTCACAGCTATTCCAGAGAGCGAGGTGAGGGCGTTCTGGCCTAAGCGCTCGCAGTAGGAACGAGAAGGGCTCGAGAGGAGGGGCGTCCGGAGATTGGATCGCAGGACACGCCAGCCACCGATCATCACCTCCAGTCCGGACCCACAGCGTTTTAGCCGGTCCCGGGCGTGCCCACAGACCATGACCGAGGCCGCGGGCATCGTCGGGGAGTTTCTCGCGCTCAAGGAGGACACCGACGCGGACCTCCTGGCGATGCAGTGTGGCGACTTCTACGAGTTCTTCGGCGACGACGCCGAAACCGTGGCCGACGAACTCGACCTCAAGGTCTCCCAGAAGTCCTCCCACGGCTCCTCCTACCCGATGGCCGGCGTCCCCGTCGACGAACTCACGCCCTACCTCGCCGCCCTCGTCGAGCGCGGCTACCGCGTTGCCGTCGCCGACCAGTACGAGACCGACGACGGCGGCCACGCCAGACAGATCGAGCGCGTGATCTCGCCGGGGACGGTCCTCGAGACCACCGACGCCGACGCCCGCTACCTCGCCGCACTCGTCGAGGGTGCGGGCGGTCGGGGCGCGGGCGATCGCGGCGGGGGCGGCCGGGGCACTGGCGATATCGGCGGGGGTGGCCGTGGTGCGGGCGGTCGCGGCGACGCACCCCGATACGGCCTGGCCTTCGCGGACGTTACCACCGGCCAGTTCCACGTCACCGGCGTCGAGGGGAGCGACGCCGAGGCAGACCTGCTCTCCGAGTTGTACCGGTTCGCCCCGGTCGAAATCCTCCCCGGGCCCGCGCTCCGGACCGACGACGCCGTGCTGGATCGCATCCGCGAGCGGACCGACGCGATGCTCACGCTCCACACCGCCGAGGCCTTCGCGCCCGGCCGGGCCCGTCACCGGGTGCGGGACCACTTCGGCGCTGAGACCCTGGAGAGCGTCGGGATCGCCGGCGACGACGCCGCCGTCCGGGCGGCTGGGGCCGTCCTCGCCTACGTCGAGGAGACCGGCGCGGGCGTGCTGGCCTCGATGACGCGGCTCCAGGCCCACGGTGCGAGCAACCACGTCGAACTCGACGCGACCACCCAGCGCAACCTCGAGATCACCGAGACGATGCAGGGGGGGACCTCGGGAAGCCTCTTCGCGACGGTCGACCACAGTGTCACCAGCGCGGGCGGTCGCCGCCTCAAGGAGTGGCTCCAGCGTCCGAGCCAGGCCCTGGGAGAACTCGACCGTCGCCAGCGCGCCGTCGCCGCACTCACCGAGGCCGCGATGGCTCGCGAGGAGCTCCGGGACCTCCTCGATGGGGCCTACGACCTGGAGCGCCTGGCCGCCCGGGCGACCTCCGGCAGCGCCGACCCGCGCGACCTCCGGGGGGCTGCGGAGACGCTCGCCCGCCTCCCCGCGGCCGCCGACCTCGTCGCCGGGGCCGACCGCCTCGCCGACTCGCCGCTGGCTGACGTGCTCGCGGACCCCGACCGCGAGGCGATCGAGGGGCTCGCCGGCGAACTCGACGAGGCGCTCGTCGACGACCCGCCGGGGACCGTCACCAAGGGCGGCATCCTCGATCCGGCCTACGACGAGACGCTCGAGGACCTCGTCGAACGCCACGAGGCGGCCCTCGAGTGGATCGAGACCCTGCCCGAACGGGAGAGCCGGCGGCTCGACATCACCCACCTCTCCGTCGACCGCAACAAGACCGACGGCTACTACGTCCAGGTCGGGAACAGCGAGACCGGCAAGGTTCCCGAGGAGTACCGGCAGATCAAGAGCCTGAAGAACTCCGAACGGTACACCCTGCCCGAACTCGAGGAGCGCGAGCGGGACATCCTCAGGCTCGAGGAGCAACGCTACGAGCTCGAACGGGACCTCTTCGAGGATCTCCGCGACCGCGTCGCGGACCGGTCACAACGTCTTCAGGACGCCGGCCGCGCGCTCGCGACGGTGGACGCCCTCGCGGGCCTCGCGACCCACGCGGTCCGGAACGACTGGACCCGTCCCGACCTCTCCGACGGCGACGAACTGGTGATCGAGGGCGGCCGCCACCCGGTCGTCGAGCAGACAACCGAGTTCGTGCCGAACGACCTCGCCATCGGCGCGGGGGTGAACGGCGGTTCGGTCGGCGGGGGATCCGACGCCGGGCCGTCAACCCGTGCACCGGCTCCCGCCAGCGAGTCCGGCCAGGATCGCCAGTTCCTGATCGTCACCGGTCCCAACATGAGCGGGAAGTCGACGTACATGCGACAGGCTGCGCTGATCGTCCTGCTCGCCCAGGTGGGCAGTTTCGTGCCTGCAAGCCGGGCCCGGGTGGGCCTCGTCGACGGCATCTACACCCGCGTCGGTGCCCTGGACGAACTCGCCCAGGGGCGCTCGACGTTCATGGTCGAGATGCAGGAACTCTCGAACATCCTGCACTCCGCGACCGAGGACTCGCTGGTGATTCTCGATGAGGTCGGGCGGGGCACGGCGACCTACGACGGTATCTCAATCGCCTGGGCGGCGACCGAGTATCTCCACAACGAGGTCCGCGCGAAGACGCTCTTTGCGACCCACTACCACGAACTCACGACCCTGGCGGACCATCTCCCCCGCGTCGAGAACGTCCACGTGGCCGTCGACGGCGAGCCACGCCAGGGGTCGGGGGACAACGTCGCCGCTGGCTCACCGGGAGACGCCGACGACGAGGTCACGTTCCTCCGGACGGTCCGCGAGGGGCCGACAGACCGGAGTTACGGGGTCCACGTCGCCGACCTCGCGGGCGTCCCGACCCCGGTCGTCGAGCGCTCCAGGGAGGTCCTCGACCGTCTTCGCGAGGAGAAGGCCATCGAGGCCCGCGGGGGCGACGGCGGCGACCCCGTCCAGGCCGTCTTCGATCTCTCCTCCGGGGAGTTCCGGGGGACCGCCCATCCCGACGGCGGTGCCGCCGGCGAGGATCCGTCCAACCGGCTCGCCGACGACCCTGCCCCCCTGCGCGACCGCTTCGGTGACGACGCCGAGGCGGTCCTTGATGCCCTGGCGGACCTGGACGTCGAGGAAACCCCGCCCGTCGACCTGCTCGCCAGGGTGCAGGACTGGCAGGACCGGCTCGACGGGGGCTGACTCGGCGGAGCCCACTCAAATTCGTCCGCCAGATCGGTGGCCGACGCCACGATCCCGCTCGGACCACCGCCCGTCTGCGTCCGGATGGGGACCTGTAAAATATTGGCAAGTTTTACGTATTCCGGGACTCTGTTTTACGCCATGGGTGATCAGGTGGCAACCGAACTGCTCGGTCGCGCAGAGGACTCGCTCGAGGAGGCCCTCGAGGACGTCGAGAGCACCTCCGCACGATACCACATCCGCGAGGCTGCACAGCGGGTCGAGATGAGCCGGTGGAAGCAGCGCGTCGAGGGATAGTCGCAGTCAGTCGTGGATCGGACCGGCCCGAGGAGGGATTGGATCGGCCCGAGGAGGGATTGGATCGGCCCGAGGAGG
>JAZKTI010000151.1:0-6461 GCA_036625635.1 Haloarculaceae archaeon | reverse complement strand
CTCGGCACGCTCGACGGCACGCGCCATCTGGAGAGTCGAGGAAGCCTGGACGTTCGGCTCCTTCCCCTGCTGTCCGCAGTTACCAATTCCTGGCGGACTGAAAGGGCGAATCTCGCTCGCGTGCGGTTCAGCGGGCCCTATCCGAAGGAGCGGAGCGACTGAGGAAATCCCGCTGAGCGTGCGCCGCGTGGCCGAGCGAAGCGAGGCCACGGATTGCGCAAGCGGCGAACGCAGTGAGCCGCGAGCGCGAGCGAGGTGAGGGCGTCCTGGCTGTCTGCGGTTGCGGTCGTCGTTTCGTCCGGGAGCGAGGCGAGGGCATATGCAGCTTCAGCAGTGATCTCTCCGAGTCTCGGCAGTCACGTCTCCGGAGTCAATTACCTCAGAAGGGACTCGCGAGAACGACTCCGCGTCACAACGAGATCGATCAGGGCCAGTCCTCGCGTGGCTCTTCGTCATGACCCACGGCCTCGTCAGCACCCTCACCGTCCTCCCCCTCGCTCGCCAGATCCCAGTCGGCGGCCTCCGCTGCGTCCTGCACGTCGAGATACTCCCAGCCCGACGCCTCGGCGACGTCGGCGTCCCCGTCCTCCGTGCCGACGTAGACGTAGCGGTCGGTGCCGAACTGCTCCCGGACGCTCTCGAGGCTCTCCTCGCGGCCGCGTGGACCGGAAAAGAAGTCCTGTCGGATCCGGTGCTTGCGGGTGAAGTTCGTCACGACGTAGGTCGGCTTCTCGCTGACGACCCCCACGTACTCGGTCCACTGCCGGGCGTTGTTGAACACGGCGTCCGGCCGAGCAAGTTCCTCGAGGGCTGCCAGGTCGAACGCCAGAGTCATGTCGCCGCTGCCGCCGTCCATGTCACCGGATCCGGGAGCAGACCGCAAAACGGTGTCGGATCGAGGGTGCCCGACGGACCCGCGTCATCGTGGGGTCGAGGTACGGGTAAACGACCCACTTCTGCGTGCCACCACCGGCGCGGATTTCAACGGAGACGGACGTCCCTGGGCCAGGCTTGTGCAGCCCCCGACGTCAAGTCCCTGGGTCGTTGCGGCGCAGACTGACAACGAGCCGGTCGACCCATCCCTCGAGGATCGGGGCGCCCGCAAGCGCGACCAGCACGCCCGCGATCGCGTCGACCACGAGATCCAGCATCGTGTCCTCGAGGCCGTACACGATCAGGACGGGCCGCCACTCCACGTAGCGGGCGATCTCTCGACCGGCCATTTCCATGACCTCCCAGAGGACCCCGGCAGCGACGGTGAACAGGACGACGAAGAGAGCCAGGAGCGGCGGCGTGAGCCTGAGTGAGTTCGTGTACTCCTCGAGCGTGCGGACGAGGGCGTAGCCGACCCCCGCGACGAGCGCCCCGCTGACCAGGTGCGTGAGGACGTCCCACCACGGGATTGCGTCGTAGAACACGATCATTCCGAGGGCGTGGAGCGCGGCCGCGCCGGCGATCCACAGGGTCAGCCCCGGTGCCAGGACCACACCCCGGTCCCGCTCGAGGAGGGCCGGCAGGATAGTGATCGCGAGGCCTCCGACGGCGTTCACGATCACGCTGACATTCGGCAGGAGGAAGCCGACGATCAGGACCGCGACCAGGACCCCCTGGAGGGCATGCTGAACCCGGAGTTGGGTCCGATCCATGCCCCGGGGCGCAAGCATGGCCCGAGATAGCGACCCTGCAGGCATAAGAGACGTGACCAGCCCGGACGAGCGGGAACAACTCGCAGGTGACCGATCCCGAGAGTCGAAAACCTGGCGTGCACGACCGATCCGGACAGGCGTGTACGGGGCGTGCCCGACCGATCCGGACACGGGAAACGGCCCAAAGCCGAGGGCTGGGCCTGGGAGCACCACCCGCGATGGCCGACACGTTCATTTCCGTCGGTCTGCAAGGGTCGGGAAGGGATGATGGCCACCACGCACGCGCTCGCGGGAGTTTTGCTCGCCGGGGTGAGCCTGCTCGTGGCCCCCGAGTTCGCACCTGTGGCCCTCCTCTCGGGGTTTGCAGGGGGGCTCGCACCCGACCTGGACCTCTACTTCGCCCACCGAAAGACGCTCCACTTCCCGGTCTACCTCCCGGTCGCGACCGGGCCTGCCCTCCTCCTGGCCGTCCTGGCACCCTCGACCGCAACGATCGGGCTCGCAGCATTCGTCGCGGCCGCTGCACTGCACTCCGTGACCGACGTCCTGGGTGGGGGACTGGAATTGCGCCCCTGGGAGGGAACCTCCGACCGGGCGGTCTACTCGCACTATCACGGCCGGTGGCTCACGCCGATGCGGTGGGTCGGGTACGACGGCGCGCCAGCTGACCTGGGTCTCGCCGCGACCCTCGCGCTTCCGGTCTTCGCCCTCGGTGCCGGTGGTACCGTGGAGACACTCGTGATCGCCTCGCTCGTGGTTTCCACCGGGTACGCGGCCTTCCGCAAGCGCCTCCCGGCCCTGGCCGAGGACCTGGTTGGGAGCCTCGTCCCAGACCCTGTGTTGCCGTACGTCCCTGACCGGTACCGTTGAAAGACCCAACTGGACCAAGCGGCCTCCGAACTGGCTGGTGGCGGCCGCTGGGTGCCAGGCCGGGCACGAAGGCCACTTGCCGCTCGAGCCGACTATTCGGACTCCGGCTCGTCGGAGTCGAGGTAGGCGACGATTCGACCTCGCCACAGGTACGCGACGGACGTTGCCAACACGAGGATCCCGACGATCACGACCGTCTGCCAGAGGCGTCCCTCGGCGACACTCGCGCCGGCGAGGTTGGCGACAAAGAAGGCGGGAATCCTACCCACGAAGGAAACAAAGACCATCCGGTCGATCCTGAGGTCCGTCAGCCCCGCAGTGAAGCATATGACGTCGTCTGGGAGGCCCGGGATGAGGAAGACGAGAAAGAGCGTAAGGAGGCCGTGTTCGTGGGTGAGACTGTCGAACTGGTCGAGGGTGTCGGTGTGAATCACGCGTTCGACGAACGGGCGTCCGAAGTGCCGGGAGAGCCTGAAGGCGACGTAACTCCCCAGGACCGCGCCCGTCACGGTGATGATCGTCCCCCAGACGGCGCCGAACAGGTACCCGCTGGCGAAGCCCATCACCTGTCCCGGAATCGGGGCGACCACCACCTGGAGGGCCTGGAGGAAGAAGAAGACGAGCGGGCCGAGGAGACCGAAGCTCCGGATCCAGGCCCGCACGGCGGCCGGGTTGGAGAGCCAGGCGAAGTTTCGCCGCAAGAGGAGTGAGAGGGCGACGAAGACGGCGACGACGATTAGCAGAGCCAGGAGCGCAGACCGCCGGCCGCGCTTGTCCGCGAAGACCCGAACACTCGACCTCATCTACCGGAGCGGGGAGCGGGAGGGGGATAAAACCGGCCACAGCGGACCGATACGGGACGCCTCGATGGGGTTTCGGGTGCCGATCCAGGGTCGCCTGCCGGCCAGCATTCGCTTACTCGACTTCCGGAACCGTCCCGAGTTCATCGAGGTCGAAGCTCTGCTGGAGGAGGATGTCCTTCTGGTCGGCGACCGGCCGTTCCTCGCGGATCAGCTGTTTGTACTTCGACTGCTGGGACAGGTCGCCGATGAGGACGCCGCCGATGAGCTTGCCGTTTTTGAACGCGAGTCGGCGCCACTCGCCCTCGTTGTACTTCCGTTCGGCCTCGTCGTCTCCCAGTGTCGGGTGGCCGAAAGAGAGGAAGGGGAAGTCGAAGTGCGTGATGGAGTACGAGGAGACCCAGCGGAACTCGTCGGCCTCGTCGTCGGCGACCATGTTCTTGCCGGCCGTCGCGCCTTGCTGCTTGGCCGAGCCCCAGGCGCCATTCTGGGCACGCTCGCCGAGGATCGTGTCGTGGAACTGCGTGATGTCGCCGGCGGCGTAGACATCCGGGACGTCCGTTTGCATGTACTCGTCCACGAAGATCCCGCCGTCGCACTCGACTCCCGACCCCTCGACCCACTCCGTGTTGAAGTCCAGCCCGATGGCCACGCCCGCGAAGTCGCCCTCGTACCGGTCGCCGTTCGGATCGACCGCCGCCTCGACCGAGCCATCGTCGTCCACCTCGAAGTGGTCGACGCCGGAGTCGAAGATCGGCTCGACGCCGTGCTCCGCGAGGGCCTCGTGGATGATTTCGGCACCCTTCAGCGAGAGTGCGTAGCGCCACCATCTGTTCCCGCGCATCAGGTAGTGGGCCTCGATGTCCTGGGCCGAACAGATGGCTGCCAGGTCGATGCCCAGCAGGCCGGCGCCGACGACGATACCCCTGTCTGCAATCTCGGCGTGGTCGCGGATCGCGCGGGCGTCCTCGAAGGTCCAGAAGTGGTGGATACCGTCGGCGTCGGAGTTCTCGACCGGCAGTTGCGTCGGGGTCCCACCGGTCGCGATCAACAGCTTGTCGTAGCTGTAGGTGTCGCCACGGTGGGTGTGAACCTTCTTGGCCTCCGTGTCGACGCCGGTGACGTAGGTATCGAGTTCGAGCTGGATGGCTCGCTCATCGTACCAGTCCGGCTCGTGGATGGCGATCGGTGCCTCGGGGAGCTTGCCCTTGGCGAACTCCTTGATGAGAATGCGGTTGTACAGTGCCTCACCCTCGTCAGTGATGACGGTCACGTCGGCGTCGGCGTCCTCCTCCCTGATTGTTTCCGCAGCAGAACTCCCTGCGATCCCGTCGCCGACGATGACGTGCGACGTGTTCATGTTCCGGGGGTTGCAGGCCGGGCTTAATGTGGATTGCTATCTGGCTGAGAGGGGCGACCGGCAGACGTGGCGGGGGTCCGGGGTCGATCGTCAGGATGGTTGCCGGACGGATTGGCGTCGGGTTACTAGCCCAGGGCGGGTTGACAGGTGGGGGATCGGAGGCCGGCCACACCGGGCACGTTGCCTCTGGGGGAAGAGCGGGACGAGGCTCGCGGGTCGCTGGTGGTGGTCGGGCCGCGACTACTGCGTGCTCCCGCCTAGGGGGCCCCCGTCTCCGTTTTCGGGTCGGGCAGCGTCGATCCGGTCGGCGCACTCGAACCCGGCGACGATGCCGCCGTTTAGCGACCGCTCGGGATACTGGGCCCGCGAGGCCATCCCCGCGTAGTACAGCCCATCGGCCACAGCCTCGGAGAGGTCGTAGGGCACGACCTTCTCGAGGTAGCCCCGCTCGTAGATGGGCGCGGTGCGGGGGTTGCGCGCGGTTTCGACCCAGTTGACCGACCCCCGCTCGAAGTCGCGGAAGAGGGCCTCGATGCCGTCGAACCAGGTCTCCTCGACGCCGGCGTCGTCGCGCTGCCAGAGGTCGTCGTCGGTCGACTGGACGTACTTCACGGCATAGAGGAGGTGTTCGCCACCGTAGCGCGTGGGCGGGACGAAGTTGGTGTGCTCGACGAGTGCGCCGAAGGGTGCTTTGTCGGCGACGTTGAGCCAGTAGGTGTCCGTCAGGGCCTCGTCCATCGAGATCACCGAGCAGACCGTCCCCTGAAAGTCGATCGCGCACTCGTAGCCCGACAGCGCCTCGAGGACGTTCGGCATCGCGGCGACGACGGCAGCGTCGACATCGTAACTCGTCTCGACAGGCGCGCCACTGTCCGCTCCATTGCGGGTCTCGACGGTCAGGGCACTCACTCGACCACCGCTCACGTCCAGGTCGGTCACGCGTGCGCCCGTGGTGACGTTTTCCCGGCCAACGGCATCGACGAGGGCGTCCAGCAGCGTCCCGAAGCCACCTTCGAGGTAGCCGAGGATCTCGCCCCTGAGGACGTCCCGTTCGCCGCGGAACTTGATGCGGCCGAGCAGCCAGGCAGCGGAGACGTCCTCCCAGCGGTCGCCGAACTTGGCCTCCAACAGCGGTCGGAAGAAGTTCTCGAAGCAGCCCCGGGAGGTGTGGTCGAGGACGAACTCCTTCACGGGGACGTCCTCGAAGTCCTCGAGGCGTTCGTAGGTGGAAAAGGAGGGAATCCCGCCGCGGACGTCCACGTCGAGGACGAGCATGCCCAGGCGGAACTTGTCGTAGACCGAGAGGTGCGGGTAGGCGAGGATCTCCCAGGGTTTGTCCATCGGGTGGACCTCGCCCTCGACGTAGTTCGCGGTCGAGCCATAGCGCCACTCCAGTTCGTCACCGAGGCCGAGGTCCTCGATAACCTCGACGATTGTCTCCTCGGACTTCGAGAGGTGGTGGTAGAACTTCTCGATGGGGTCGCCGGGGGTGTCGTAGACGGCAGCCAGGCCACCGAGGTCCTCGCTGGCCTCGAAGACGTGCACCTCGTGGCCGTGGTCCTGGAGCCGGTAGGCCGCCGAGAGGCCGGCGATTCCACCGCCGACGACGCCGATCATTGTGTCGCGCTACCGGCCTGGCGCGAATATGCTTTGTCGTTCGCTCACGCGAGCGTCCGAGAGTCCGCCACTCGTGTGGCCCGTCGCTCGTACGATCCGCCACTCGTGTCGCTCGTCGCTCGTACGATCCGCCACTCGTGTCGCTCGTCGCTCGTACGATCCGCCACT
>JAZKTI010000003.1:0-29657 GCA_036625635.1 Haloarculaceae archaeon | reverse complement strand
GAGGGCTTTCGAGCGGTTCGCGGTCGCGGTACCAGTACCGGCACCTACAGCGACCGCTCGCATAGCGGTCAAGTCCCTGAAAGGGAGTTGCAAGTCCATACCCCAGGCCGTCCTCATCGCCCGATACCCCCCTTCAACGTTCTAACGTGTCCCGAAGACCTTACTCCTCGAACTTCGACAGCAGGTCGCGGTAGAAGGCGAGGTCCCCATCGCCATCACCACCGACGTCACTCTCGCCCGTTCCACTCTCGGCCTCGCCGGCCAGCTTCTCGACGATCAGCTCCGGCGTCGACCGGGCGAGGGTCCCCTTGACTGGCGACCGATCGACCACGAGTTCGCCGTCGACGAGCCCCTCGGCCTGGATGCCGTCGACGGCGAGGTCCACCGCGGCCGCGTCGAGGATGTCCCGGGCCAGGTGGGAGACGAACACGGCCGTCGCCCCGCGCTCCTCGAGGGCCTCGAGGATGCCCGCCATGATGTTCGCGCTCGCGCCGGGCTCGGTGATCGACTCGAGTTCGTCCACGAGGACGAGCACGTCCCGCTCGGCAGAGACTGAGGTGACGAGATTGCCGAACTCCCGGAGCGTGCTCTCGAAGGCACCCGCGTCGAGGGTGCCCTGGGACTTGGCGTGGTAGTGCAACTCGTCGATGCGAGCGAGGCGGGCGCGGTCGGCCGGGACGGGCAGACCCATGTGGGCCAGGGTGACCACGAGGCCCACGAGATCCAGGGTAGAGGTTTTCCCGCCGCTGTTCACCCCCGAGAGGAGCGCGACCCCATCGACCCGGTAGTCGACGGGCTCGACCGCCTCGAAGGGGACCTCGAGGAGCGGCGAGCGACCCCCCTCGATGGCGACGCCCTCGGGGTCCTCGCCGGCCCGGTCGCCACCGTCAACCCCGGCTCGGTCGCCACCGTCGACCCCGGCCCGGTCGCCACCATCGCTCCCGGCTCGGTCGCCACCATCGCTCCCGGCTCGGTCGCCACCGTCGACCCCGGCCCGGTCGCCACCATCGCTCCCGGCTCGGTCGCCACCATCGCTCCCGGCTCGGTCGCCACCATCGCTCCCGGCTCGGTCGCCACCATCGCTCCCGGCTCGGTCGCCACCATCGCTCCCGGCTCCGTCGGCGACGGCCTCCCGTAGCTCGCCGTCGACGAACTCCGGCATCGTACAGTCGAAGTCCCGGGCGAAGCGCGCCACGGCCAGCTCGGCGTCGAGTTCGATGGCCCCGTCGACCAGTTCGGTGGCGGGCTCGCGGAGATCTGCCAGAGTTCCGGCGACTGCTTCCTTTCGGCGGGCCGCCCGGCGGTCCCTCGCGGCCGTGAGTTCCTCGCGGAGGCGACTCACGACGTCTTCCCGGTGTTCGACCGGATAGGCCGGCTCGTCGTCGAAGGCCCGCCGGGCCAGGGCCTCGACGTCCTCGACGGCCAGGGCGTCGACGAGGTGGTCCCGGGCGGCCCCGACGGCCGCGGCGTACTCCTCGCTCAGCTCCCGGGAGAGGAGCGAATCGACGCCGGCACCCTGTTCGACCAGCGAGAGGAGGTCCGTCCCCTCGATGGTGACGTCACGCTCCCGGATGGCCTCGGTCAGGCGGTCGTTGGCGACGCTCTCGGCCATCGAGACCGCCGCGTCGAGGTCGTCGACTGCGGTCGACAGTCGCTCGAGGTCCTCGTCGCCGACCACCGAGCCGTCGTCGTCCAGCTGGTCGAGGGCCGTCGCGAGCGCGTCGAGGTCGCAGGGCGGCGCGAGGTCTGCGGCCCGGTGCACCGCGCTCGCGGCGAGCAGCGGATCGCGGTTCCGGGCGAAGAAGGCGAGCACCCGCTCGGGCACGACCGAGACGGGGTCCTCGAGGGCGTCGGGCTCGACGCGGACGTCACCCTCGACGTCGAGGCCGGCGAAGCGCTCGTCGAGCGCGTAGACCGTCGCGTAGCCCCTGGCAAGTTCCGCCAGGCCAGACGCGTCCTCGACCAGTTCCACGGAGAGCTCCGGGACGGTCTCCTGTGCGGCCGCGTACGTCTCGGCGTCGGCGGTGGCCAGACACCGGTCCCGGACGCGTACGTCGGACGGTGGATCGAGGGAGGTGACGCCCTCCAGGCCCTCCAATACGGGCGGGTCCGGCTCCCGGTCCATCGCGCGCTCGGCGAACTCGCGGATCTCCCCGATGCGGGAGGGGGCGCCGCTGGGGTAGACCGTTTCGAGCCACGCGGCGGCCTGGTCGGTCACGGCCCGCTCCTGCACCAGCGAGCGGGCCTCCTCGGCCAGGTCCTGGGCCCGCGGCGTCGCCGCGAACCCGCCGGGGTCGGCGTGCCGGTCGCGGATGGCCGCGCGGGCGACGCGGGCTGCCCGGCCCCGACTCACGCCGGGTGCCCTGGCGATCGTGGCGACGTCGCCCTCCCGGACCGCTCGCCCCGGCTCATCCAGGGAGCGGAGCGACTCGGCGGTCTTGGCACCGACGCCGGAAATCGCCTCCAGGTCCATCTACCGGGGCCGAGGCGGGCGCCCGAGAAAAAGCCAGCGGGGACCGTGGGATCGAAGGCGAAGGGGGCCGATTCGGCCGCCACCCGTTTCTCGCGGGTCGCCGGAACGGCGGTCGGGCCGGCCGTCCGGGTCGGGCGAGAGACGCCGACCGCCACGATTCATCTGGCCGCGGCGAGATAGTGCGCTCGACACCGTGAGCCGGTACGAGATATCGTCGGCTCGCTCGGCCGAGGAGTTCCTGGCCGTATCGAGAGTATACGCCCGGGAAATCGTTGCCGAACACGACCTCTCGGTCGACCGTACCGCGTTGCAGTGGGACGTGAGCAAACGGGCAAAGCGGAGAGCGGGCGCGGTGAAGCACAGCGATGGAACACCGGAATCGATCGTGATCACGTGGGCGTACTTCGAGGAGATGGGGTGGGAGAAGACGGCCGAGACCATCCGGCAGGAACCAAATCCACGTTCAGTTGCTCAACGAGGTGGGTGACCCGGGACACGGCCCCGCATTCGAACAGCTCGCCGAAGAGCCACAGACACACGTCCATTGCGTGCGATTCGCCACCCCGAAATACTGGGTCCGGTGTGAGGCGTGTCGCAATCGGCTCGCTCGGTACCGAAACTCGAAACTCGTCAGGTATCCGCGGCGATTCCGATGTGGTGACTGTGACGGTTCGCTCGTCGTCGAGCGGACCGAGTGAGGAGGGGGGCATGGGGAGGGGACCGAGTGAGGAGGGGGGCATGGGGAGCGGACCGTCTGAGCGGGCTCTCCCTTGCCCCTGACCCGGGCCCTCCTCAGACCGCCTCCGGTCCGGTCTTGCCGGTGCGGATCTGGACGGCGTCGTCGACCGGGAGGACGAACACCTTCCCGTCGCCTGGTTCGCCCGTGTGGCCACCGTCGACGATGGCGTCGACGACGTCCTCGGCGGGGACGTCCGCGACCACGCACTCGACCTTGACCTTCTGGTGGAGGTCGACGACGTACTCCTCGCCGCGCCACTGGCCGGTCTTGGCGGGCTGGGACCCCCGCCCGGAGACGTCCGTCACGGTCAGCGATGGGGCGCCGATCTCTGCCAGCGAGCGCTTGACGTCGCCGAGTTTGTCGGGCCGGACGTAGGCCATGACGAGCTGGATCTCGTTGTCAGTCATCCTCACCACCTCCGAGGGAGCCGCTACCGCCGTCGCGCTCGAGGCTATCCAGGACGCCACCATCGGTCCGGAGGGGACTGCCCTCACCGATGTCGTCGCCGACGTCGAACTCGGGGTAGGTCTCGACGCCGTGCTCGGAGAGGTCGAGCCCCTCGCGCTCGTGGTCCGGGGCGACCCGGGATTCGCCGACGAGCCGGAGCACGCCGAAGACGGCCGCTGTCGCGACGACGGTCCAGCCGGCGATGATCACGACGCCGACGAGCTGTGCGAGGAACGCGTCGAGGATGCCCGTCCCGCCGAGCGCCGACGAGGTGGCGACGAAGGGGAAGGCGAGGGCGCCGAGCATCCCGGCGCTGCCGTGGACCGGGAAGACCGCACAGACGTCGTCGATCTTGAGCCGCTTCTCGACGAACTCGAAGACGACGGGGAGCTGGGCGCCGGCGAGACCGCCGACCAGCATTGCTCCCCACCAGGTGGCGGCGTCGGGGATGGCCGTGATCCCGACCAGGCCGGCGAGCAGGCCGTTGGCCACGTAAAGGGTGTCGACCTTCCCGGTCTTCACCAGCGAGGCGGCGCCCGCGCCGATGGCGCCCATCGCCATCGCGAGCGTGGTCGTCATCGCGACGCGACCGACGTAACTGAAGTCGCCGAGCACCAGATTCCCGGCCTCGCTCACGGCGAAGACGCTCGCGGCCGTCCCGACGTTGAAGCCGTACCAGCCGAAGGCCAGCACGAGCGTCCCCAGGACCGCGAAGGTCAGGGAGTGGCCGGGGATGACGTTCGCCGAGCCGTCGTCGTTGTAGCGGCCGATGCGCGGCCCCAGCATGTAGGCGGCGGTGAGGCCGGCGATGCCGCCCATCCCGTGGACGATCATGCCCCCGGCGAAGTCCTTGAACCCGAGGCCGAGGACGTCAGAGAGCAGGCCGCCGCCCCAGGTCAGGCCCGTCACGACGGGGTAGATGACCGCCGCGAGCAGGATGGTGTAGGTGACGTAGGCCCGGAGCTTCGCCCGCCCGGCGACGGCCCCGGAGACGATCGTCGCCGCGGTCATTGCGAAGACCGCGCCGAACAGCCAGGAGACCCAGCCGCCCGAGCCGGCCGAGAGGGTGTCGAACAGGCCGTAGCTGCCGCCACCGCCGGTGAGGCTCCCCACCATCGCGGAGACGCCGGCGCCGACGAGGAAGAACACCGTCACGCCGATACTCCAGGTGAGGAGGTTCTTCGTGAGCTGGTTCGCCACGTTCTTCGAGCGCACCTGTCCGGCCTCGAGCATCGCGAAGCCGGCGTGCATGAAGAAGATCAGGAACGTTACGACGAGGACCCACATGAGGTTGATGCCCTCCGCGAGCACCGTGGGATCGACTTGGAGTGGTATCGTGGTCATCGTGATGTGGTTGTGGTGTGTCTGGAGTGGTTGTCGCGATCGGATTTCGATTGGTCGTGTGCGTTTCGTCTCGGTCGCTGGTAGTTCGTTCGTCCAACGAATCGTCGATTTTGCCCAACTCCGTCTACTTTCTCACGCCCTGGGCTACTGCATCGGAATGCCATAAAGGTTGGCTTGAAAAAAATCCGTTGAAGGCCGGGAAATATTTGGATGTCGACGGAATTGGGAACACTATAATCCATATAAGGGTGTACTTCGTCTAATTTCGTACGATTGAACAGCCAGGAACTGGACACTCGTCACCCGGATTCTGGTGCTGGTGGTCCGATTTCGGGGTGGTCCGCGCGCCAGCGTGTGCTGGTTTGGAGGGGACCGGCGGCCTTCTCGCGACTGTGTCCCGCTCCAGGACTGTGGCTCGCCGTCCCTGACCCGCAACCAGCCAGAACGCCCTCGGCTCGCTCTCTGGACTAATTAAGGCCACAACCGCAAAGACGTAGAAAGCCCTCGGCCCGCTCGCGGGCTGCACCTCGCTGCGCCCTTCGCTCGCTCACTCCGTTCGCTCGCTCCAGTGCTTGCGTCGGTTCGCCTCGCGACCGGGCCTCGCCCTTTCATTCCGCCAGGGTCGCGACCGCACCTCGAGCCTCCCCAGCCGACTGCGGTGCTCGCTCACTCCGGTTCGCCGGCTCCGCCGGCTCGTCAGTCCGAGACTCTCACTTCGCTCGAGTCTCGCGTTCGCTGCGCTCCTCGCCCCTCGCGCGTCCGCCTCGCGCCTCGTTCGGGTTCGCTGGCGCTCACCTCACTCGGCCGCTCGGCGGCACGCGCCACGTGGTTGGGAGAGGGAGCTGTGCCGTTCGGAAGATACCCAGCTATCTGGAGTTCCCACCCCTGGCGGACTGAAAGGGCGAACCTCGCTCGCGCTTGTCTAGTCGCTGCTCGGGCCCTATCCGAGGGAGCGGAGCTTGCGGAGCGACCGAGGATATCCCGAGCAGCGACCGCGAGCGAGGTGAGGGCTTTCGACGCGTTTGCGGTGGCGGTCATGTCTCCGTCTCTTGCGAGCGAGGTGAGGGCGTTCTAAGCGTTTGCGGTGGCGGTCGTGTCTCCGTCTCTAGCGAGCGAGGTGAGGGGGTTCGTTCTGGTGACGACCGTCGACATGTCCGAACCCCCCGCCGGGAGGGTGCAGAGCGGTTCTCGAACGACTGCGCTCGAGAACTCCTCTCGGAGCCCACTCCCTCTCAGACCAGTTCGAAGACGTGGAGGGGCCAGTCCGCTTCGTAGGAAAGGGCTGCCTCGGGGTCGATCCCCTCGGTCGCCGGATCCCGAACGTCGAGTTCCACCGTCGAACCGATGGCGATGTCCTCCAGGTCGGCGTCGACCCGTCCGGTCAGTCGGGCGCCCGAGTCGAGTTCGACGACGGCGACCGGGAAGGGGGCGAGGTCGGCGAAGGCCGACGGCGGGCGGTAGACCACCGTGTAGGACTCGACGGTGCCGGTCCTGGGCTGCTCCTCGATCCCGACCGCCCGGCTTCCGCAGTCGTAGCAGGCCGGCCGCGGCGGGAGCAGGTGGGTTCCGCAGTCGGCACAGACCGCCGCCAGCAGGCGCCCGTCGGCCATCGCGTCGAAGAAGCCCGGGAGCGTGAACGGGCTCTCGGCGTCGATGTCGTCCGGCCCCAGTGGGCCGGTTGTGGTGTCGGCGTCTTCCGCGCCGCCAGTGGCACTGTGGTCAGGCATGGCGACTCACCTCGCCTCCACGACGTGGGCGGCGGTCGCGGCGTCGGCCAGACCGCCCTCGTTGATCAGCAGGGCCGTCTCGGCACCCTCGACCTGGCGGTCGCCGGCGCGGCCCGTGAGCTGTTCGTACGCCTCGACGGCCTGTAGGAGCCCGGTCGCGCCGATCGGGTGGCCGCGGGCCTTGAGCCCGCCGCTGGTGTTGATCCGGACGTCGGTCCACCCGTCCGATCGCTCGCCGGGCTCGTGCGCGGACTCGACGCCCGTGCCCGTCGGTGCGAATCCCGCCGCCTCGGAAAGGAGTGCCTCGCAGACGGTGAAGGCGTCGTGGACCTCGGCAACGTCGACGTCGTCGGCCTCGACGCCGGCCTGGTCGTAGGCTTCGTTCGCGGCGACCTGGGCACCCTCGACGACGGTCAGGTCGCGCTCGGCGACGGCGAGGTTGTTGACCACGACGCTCGAGCCGGTGACGGCGACGGTGTCGGCGTCGTCGCCGTCGAGCCCGAACTCGCTCGCGACGGCCTCGTTCGCGATCAGCACCGCCGCGGCGCCGTCGGTCACGGGCGCACAGTCGAAGAGCTTCAGCGGCGGGGCGACGTAGTCCGACTCGAGGACCTGCTCGACGTCCACCGCGCGCTGAAACATCGCGCGGGGGTTGTCGGCGCCGTTGCGGTGGTTCTTGACGGCAATCTCGGCGAGGTCGGCCTCGCTCACGTCGAACTCGTGGCAGTACCGTTTCCCGAGGAGGGCGTACTGGCTGGGCGCGGTGATCCCCGAGCGCTGTTCGAGGGCGCGCTCGAAGGCCGCCGAGAGGGCGTTCGTCGCACCCTCGGTCCCGCCGGCGGTCATCTTCTCGACGCCGCAGGCCAGGACGGCGTCGTGCACGCCGGTCTGGACGTCGCGGACGGCGTTCTTTAACGCGAGGGCGCCCGCGGCGGCACAGGCCTCGACGCGCTCGGCCGGGACGTTCCGGAGGCCGGCCCACTCCGCGAGGAGGGTCCCGTACATGATCTGGTTCTCGTAGCTCTCGGACTGGTTGCCCACGTAGACCGCGTCGACGACCGCAGCTGGGTCCGGGCCGTCCAGGAAGGCCTCTGCGAGGGCCGCCGAGAACAGGTCCCGCCCCGGGAGGTCCGTGTTCCCGAGGTCGGAGGAGCCGACGGCGGCGATTGTAGCTGTTGGCATCGTCCAGTCCTTCGACCGGGGGTCGCATAACGGTTGACTTGGATGCTGGTTTCGGCTGGACAACGGACGGTTCTCGTCACCGGGTTCCCTGTCACCGGGTACCTTGTCACCGGGTTCCCTGCCACCGAGGACCTTGTCACCGGGTTCCCTGCACCGAGTACCTGGTCACCGGGTTCCCTGCCACCGAGTACCTTGCCACCGGGTTCCCTGTCACCGGGTCCCTTGACACCGGGTACCTTGTTACCGGGGTCCGACCGTCTCTGGGCCCTGGTGTTCGGGTCGACCTGGTGTCGACCACGTGGTATCGACACGTTGGGTATTCCACGAGGTGAACACTAACAGGTGTTTACCGAGGGACCCATTTTCTTCTCGTATGTCCCGTGACCGTGAAGAGACGGGTCGATTCACGGAGACTGTCTCGCTCGACGACGGCCTCGGCGTGATCGAGCGCGTCGCGGGCCCTGTCGTTACCTCTGGCGACGTCGCGGAGGCCCTCGAGTGGTCGCGCGAACCCGTACGCCGGAAGCTTCGCGAACTCGAAGCGAACGGTCGGATCGCCAGCCCGAAGACGGCTGGCCGAGTCGTGTGGTGGGTCGACGACGTGGCGGCCCCGACCTCCGTCGATCCGGACGACCCGTTCTGGGAGTTCGAACCGGGTTCATCCGGTGACTCCGACGTCTCTGAGACCGTCGACGCGATCCCTGAGACCGTCGACGCGATCCTGTCCGGGACGGAGTCAGCATGAGCAGTGGCCTGGCGAAACCGGTGTTCGTCGATACCGGTGCCGTCTACGCCGGAGCTGACGAGGACGACGGTCACCACGAGGACGCAACCCACCTTTTCGATGGGATCCGATCGGGCGAGATGGTGTATCGGCCGTTGTACACCTCCCAGGCGGTCCTGTCCGAGTTTGCGACGTTGGCGCTGGACAAACTCGGGCACGGGACCGCCGCCAGCGCACTGGGCGCAATCCGAGGGTCCGTCAGTATTAACGTCATCCCGGTCGGCGAACCGGCATTCGAGACTGCGGCAGCACAGTACGAGAACTACGACGACCAGCAGATTTCTTTCGTGGACCACACGACCAGTATCCTCGCCGAAGAGCGCGACATCGAGCACGTCTTCGGCTTCGACAGCGACGTTTCGACGATGGGATTCACGCTGATTCCCGAGGCTGGAGCCACTTCACAGGAATAGCACACTGTGTGGCCGGACCGAACCGGCCGGGCAAGTTTGGCCTGCCGCTGGGCCACCGCACTCCGGTCACTGCCCCCGGATCATCCCCCTTCAGGGGGCTGGACAACCCTCAGCGGGCCGACTACCGCCGCTCAGAGTTCCGGAGCGACGTCCTCGGCGAAGTACGTCAGGATCAGGTCCGCCCCAGCCCGCTTGATCGACAGCAGCGATTCGGTCGCGACGGCCTCGAGGTCGAGCCACCCTTTCTCCGCGGCAGCGTGCAACATCGCGTACTCGCCGGAGACGTTGTACGCAGCAACAGGGTGGTCGTGCTCGCGGCGCACCCGCGAGACGACGTCCAGGTATGGCAGGGCCGGCTTGACCATCAGCACGTCTGCACTCTGCTCGACGTCGAGGGCGACCTCTCGGCTGGCTTCGCGGGCGTTTGCGGGGTCCATCTGGTAGTGCCGCCGGTCGCCGAAGGCCGGGGCGCCGTCGGCGGCGTCCCGGAAGGGCCCGTAGAAGGCCGACTCGTACTTCGCGGCGTAACTCATAATCGGCAGATTCGGATATCCCGCCCCGTCGAGGGCCCGGCGGATGGTCCCGACCATGCCGTCCATCATCCCCGAGGGGGCGACCATGTCCGCGCCAGCGTCGGCCTGGGAGACTGCCGTTGTGCCGAGCAGGGACAGCGTCTCGTCGTTGTCGACGGTCAGGTGCGGGCCCCTCCCGGCGTCGGTCTGGGCGGCCCCGGTCTCGGCCCCGGCCTCGCGCAGTTCGGCGTCGGGTTCGAGGACGCCACAGTGGCCGTGGTCGGTGTACTCACAGAGGCAGACGTCGGTGATCACGTAGGCGTCGGTCCGGTCGCTAATCCGCCGGGTCGCCCGCTGGACGACGCCGTCCTCGGCCCAGGCGCGGGTGCCCTGGCCGTCCTTCGTCTCGGGAATGCCGAAGAGGATGACAGCCTCGACGCCGGTGTCGAGAACCTCGCGGACGCGAGCGACGGCCTGCTCGACGGGAACGCGCTCGTGGCCAGGCATCGACCCGATGGGGACCCGTTCGTCGGTCGTTGCGTCGACGAACACCGGCGCGATCAGGTCTGTGGGGGTGACCTCCGTCTCCCGCACGAGGGGCCGGATGCCGTCGGTCCGCAGGCGTCGTGGGCGTCGGGTGAGGTCCATGGTCTGGGCTTGCGAGTGTCGAGACAAAGCGCTTGTGCCCGCTCGGTGGGGCTGGAGTGCTTTGAGATTCCGGCCCCGTTCTGACCGCCTCGGCTGGCTACCAGGTGTTGTCGGTCTCTGTGGAACCGCGAACAGCCACATACCCCGTATACCACCATCTGTCAAAACATTGTCAGCCACGGCGAGATGGCATCGCTATCTGTGCTACATGGGGTATTGACGCCCGCTCTCGAGTGTGGACGGACGCCTGTTCCAGTCGTACCCATTGATACCGAGATCAGGTACCAGATTCTCAATGGGTACTCCCGGTACTTGCCAGCCGATACGAACGCCGCTTTCATGATCGAACAATGAATACGGAGAATCACACCGGTCGAACCGTCGACAATCGCGCCCCTGTTGCGGTCCTCCATGGTGTAGTTCCTTCGTGTCCCAACGTGCTGGCTCGCAGCGGTCCGGTCGAGATTTAGGCCACCCGCGCTCGCGAGCCCAGGGCCGTAAACTGACCCCGGCCCACCGTTGCCGTTCCGGAGACAGGCGAGACCCCCCGTCTCAGTCAGGCCACCAGGGCCCTGAAGACCGCGATGGCGAGGACGAGCAATGCCATGACGACGAAAGCGACGATAATACCGGCTTTAGCCTCCGCCGACCGCCCGCCGATGGGTTGCAACCTGTCAGCGCTTCGATTTTCGGCCCGCCGTTCGAAGGTGCGTTTCAGGCGATTCCACAGGAAGGTTTGGAGGGCGATGATGGTGGCCATGAATCCGAAGGCGAACGAAAAGAAGGTGATTCCGTCTCTGCCGAAGAGGGAGGCGATCAGCCCGGAAGCCACCGCAGAGGTTATGAGGGCGAGGTAAAACCGTGGGTTCTCTGCGGAGCGCTGTAAGACCGACCCGACCCGTGACCTGGGCCGATTCTCCCTGGGCGCTTCTTGCGTCGGGAAGGAGGCGGTTGACCGCGCCGACCCCTCCTCGGTGACGCGTGTGAGTGGGATCGCGGTCCCCCCGTACCCGAGCCACGAGTTGATCAGGGCTGCCGCGATAAGGAGGTAGACCGGCAGGATCAATACCAGCACTGTGACCACGATCAATAGCGAGACCCCCGACCAGTATAGCCCGGCGATTGCGACCAACCCGACGATAGTCACGCCGGTCATGCCCGTCTTGAAGGCGCTATCTGCGACTGGACCAGGAGTTCCCTTCCTCATGCACGGGTAGCCACCCGTAGGACGTGTAGGTTGAATAAGTCGTTGCCGGTGCGGTCGGATCGATGCGGGTTCCTTTGCCACGGATCCAGACTGATCAGTACGTCCCAGGTATCACTTGGACGTAGTCTCAGGAGACCGTGGACCCGCATTCGCTGGGCCCGTGAGGGTGAGCGAACCACGCTGTGAACCGGGTCCGCAGATGGGCACCGTGTATTACAAACCCGGACGACGTGGCGGCGCAGCCGCCACGCAGGCGGAAGCCGACTTCAGGTGAGGGCCTTCCGGCGGTTGCGGTCCTGGTAGCAGTCCCAGCAACGTTCGCGCGCGAACTCAAGGCGTCTTGACCGCGACCCTATTACTCACTGTCTTCGAGTTCGATGGTCATGGGGATGGGTTCCCCGGCCCCCGGAATCCCCACCTCCGGATCGAACTCCACGAACCCGACTGACTCGTGCAACGGAACGAGCCCCTCTCGGCAGTGGAGGGCGAGCCTGGGGAGAAACTGCTGCTCCGGGTGGTCCAGGAGGGCCCTCGTGAGGATTCATCCGACACCCGAATTCCCCCGGTCCGCCAGGGTAATCAGGTCGTAGACCTGCGCGATTGAAGTGAAGTCGGTGAGGACCCGCGCGGCACTGACGAGTTGCCCCTGCCCTTCACTCGCATTCTCCTCGCCATTCCCCATCGCACTGGCTTCGGGTCCTGTCTCGACGTCGCTCTCCCGCTCGCCACTAGCGTCCTCCAAGGCGCCCAGCGCCAGGTCGTCTCGGTGGGGGCCAGCCGAACGTCTTCGACGTTCCGATCGGCATCACTCGTAATTGCCGTACAGCGCTGTCAGTTCGACGGCGTCTTCGGGCCCGAGTTCGCGGACGTCTGTCCTCGACCAATATCACGAGTTCTCAGGGCTTCCCGTTATCGGTGGTTTAGTACGAATTGACGGCGCTCTCCTCGCTATCGACCGTCTCGCAACCGACACCAGCGGTCGACACCACTCGATCCACTTCCCACCGTGGCCGCTCCTGATCGGTCGCGATCCGCCTTCCGAAAGGATTTGAAGCCCGCGGGGCTTTCGGTCACCAATGGCGTCTGATTCGCGGGACGCGATCCTCGGCAGGGGACTCTCGCTCCCCAGCCGCCGGGTCGGCCTCGCCGTGGTGGCGACGGTCGTGTTCGCGCTGGTCGTCATCGCTATCGTTCGGGCGGATCTGTTTACCATCCCCGCGGGCACGACCGAGATCGTCCGTGGCCTGCTCACGGACTACGGTCTCCCCGCACTGTTCGTCGTCTTCGTCATCGAGGGCGCGATGTTGCTGTATTTCGCCCCGAGCGAGAGCCTGACTCCCGCTGCCGTGGTCGTGCTGACCGATTCGACCCTCGAGGTCGCGATCGTCATCGCCGTCGCCGTCGTCGGGGCGACCGTCGGCCAGGTGGCGCTGTTTCTCGTTGCCCGGCGGGCTGGCCGCGAGTACCTCCTCGAGACGCGGTGGCTTCGCATCGGGGAGCAGCGCCTGGACCGGTTCGACGCCTGGTTCGGCCGGTGGGGACCGCTGGCGGTCCCGGCGAGCAACACCATGCTGTTCACCCGCGGGATGCTGACCATTCCCGCCGGCCTCGCCGAGATGGACGCGCGGACCTTCGCGGCGCTCTCGGCGCTGGGAACCCTGGCCTTCGAGACGATTCTGGCGGCCCTGACGCTCGGGACGCTGAACGTCCTCGGTTGATCTCGTATGCGGAGCGGCCGAGGGGGTGCCCCCGATCGCGTTCTCGGGTGTCGCCGACGTTGATGTCCCACGTTCGCCCGGTAGTGCCCCTGACGCGGAGGTTTATCAGTAATCGCGCGCCAGACCACCCGTGTCGAACTGTCAGCACTGTGGGGCGGCCATGCCCTCCGGCGGGACCAACTGCAGCGGAACGAGAACGGCTCCGCCCGGTCGGGCTCGCCCAGTCCCGAGCATACGAGGTCACCGCGCGGCCCCGTCGACCCGACCGGGGTCAAAGTCCTCGAAACGATCCTCGTTTGCTTCGGCGGCATCCAGCTCCTTCTCGGGCTCACCTCGGTGGGTCTCCTCGGCCAGGCGAGTCGGGTCGGGCCCAGCACTGCCGGGTCGGCCCTCTCGCTCCTCCTGTTCGTGGTCGTGCTGTTCGGCGTCGGGTACCCCGCCGTCGCCTTCGGGCTCTGGACCCTCCGTGCCTGGGGCTGGGGTGCCGGCGTCGTCCTGGCCGGTCTCGGGGCTGTCGGCTCGCTCCTCGGAATCGGACTGGGCGCGACCGGCAGGGGACTCGTCGTGGGATTGCTGCTGAACGCGGGTGTGCTCTTCTCCCTCCTGACGAGCAGAGCCACCTACGGATACATATCGCGGCTTCGCTACGGCCCGGCCCAGCTCGGTGCCGGTATCGTCTGATCGGGGGCCCGATCCTGCCCGACCCGAATACTCGGTACACTCCCACCCGAAGAACCGGTAGAGCCCGGGTTGAGTGGTCGGGACAGCCCGATCGGAGCGGAGGGCCGACAGCAGAACCTGGAGACCGAATAACGCGCCGATCCGGGGGACCTATTCGGCCGCGAGCGCTTCGGCCAGCAGTTCCGTCGCGCCCACGACGTCGATGTCGTCCTCGTAGCCGCCGGTCTTCCGGCCGTCCTCGTACATCGTCATGCACATCGGACAGGCGACGACGAACTTCTCGACGGCGTCGCCGGCCCCGGTGTCTTCGAGGGCCTCGCGGATGCGCTCCTCGCTGGGTTTCTCCTCCTCGTCGAGGTCCATCCAGAGCCCGCCGCCCCCGCCGCCACAGCAGTAGGAGTCCGCGCGGTTCCGGGGCATCTCGTGGAGGTCACACCCCGTCTCCCGGACGAGTTCGCGTGGCGCCTCGTACTCGCCGTTGTACCGTCCGAGGTGGCAGGGGTCGTGGTAGGTGACGGTGTAGTCGAGGGTCCCCGGGATCCGGAGGCGGCCGGAGGTGACGAGGTCCTCGACCAGTTGCGTGTAGTGGAGGACGTCATCTTCGGTCCACTCGGGAGTCTCGAATTCGGGATACTCGTTCTTGAACGTGTTGTAGGCGTGGGGGTCCGTACAGACGATGGTCTCGTAGTCGCAGTCGTCGATGGTCTCGGCGTTCTCTTCGACGAGCGTCTCGAACAGGCCCTCCTCGCCCACGCGACGGACGTCGTTTCCCGCGGTCTGTTCGTCCTCGTAGAGGATGCCGTAGTCGACGTCGGCGGCCTCGAGGACGCGGGCGAGAGCCCGTGCTATCTTCTGGTTCCGGTCGTCGTAGGAGGGGTAGTCGCCGACGTACCAGAGGTACTCCACGGGCTCCTCGCGGGCGTCCGCGATCTCGAAGTCGAGGTCCTCCACCCAGTCCGGCCGGGCCCGATCGGGGTTGCCGAAGGTGTTGCCGTTCTGGAAGACGCCCATCATGGCCTCCTGGACGTTGGTGTCCATCTGGCCGGACTCCGTCAGCCGCCGGTTCATGTCCGTGAAGCTGGTGAGGTGCTCGATCTCGACGGGGCAGGCGTCCATGCAGGCCATGCAGGCCATACAGGACTCCATCGTCTCGGCGTCGATGACGCTGGTCCCGCCGTCGGCGATGATCGGGACGTCCTCCGCCCCCCCGGCGTCGTGGTCCTCGCGGTAGGCCTTCAGATCGAGGATGACGTCGCGGGGGTCCAGCGGTCGCCCGGAGGCGTTTGCAGGGCAGACCGACGAACACCGCCCGCACTTGGTGCAGGCGTCCTGGTCGAGCAGTTGCTTCCAGGAGAAGTCCTCGATGTGGGAAGGGCCGATGTCCTCCGGGGCGGCGTCCGGGGGCACGCCGGGGAGGCGAACGCCGGCCATCTCGTCCCGGGTGATGACGTTCGCGTACGACGAGAGCATGTGGAAGGGCTTGCCGTAGGGGAGCCAGCCGATGAACCAGAACGCAAGCAGGGCGTGGCTCCACCAGGTGATCGGGTAGAGTTGGGTCGCGGTATCGGGGCCCAGACCAGCGGTCGAGAGCACTATTCCGAGGAAGTACCCGACGAAGCTGACCTGTTCGTAGGAGGGGAACTCGAAGGCCAGGATGCGGATGCCCTCGATGAGGTACCCGCCGACGCCCAGCAGGAAGAGCGCCCAGAGGAAGAGGTGGTCCTCCCGGTTGGTGTGCTTGCCCCAGAGCCGGGCGGTCCGGGTCGCGTAGCGCCGGTAGAGCGCGATGCCGAGGCCGATAATGAAGAGGAGTCCCATCGCATCGGCGACGAAGGAGTACGAGAGGTAGAAGTCCCCGACAAAGAAGGACTCGCCCGTCAGCGGCCGGTAGAAGTCGACGTCCACCGTTAGAATGATCGTCGCCATCAGGAGGGTGAGGAATCCCCACATGATGAACGCGTGCATTAGCCCGCCGACCAGGTCGCGGTCGAACTGCTTCTCGTTGGAGGTGACGATCTTTGCCCCGCTCAGGATCCGTCCCCGGAGGTCTGTCAGCCGGTCGAACGGATCCTCTGTCCCTCGGGTGTAGCCGCGCACGCGCAGGTAGACGCCTACGAGGAAGACCAGGATCGTCACTGCGGCGAGGTAGTAGAACACGGCCTCGCCGACGGGACCGATGCGCCAGAACGTGGGTCTCGTCACCGTCTGGAGCGCTACTTGCATTGCGTTTCAGGCCGTCCGGGAATCGCTTAAAGCGTTCGGTCAGGTCCTGCCACGAGACCGTCGCGGGCGTGGCAGAGGATTGGGAGGAAGCCATCAGTAACCCGACTTCCCCTCGAGGTGAGTGTATCAGGGTAATATCACGAAACCCCAACGCCCCCGTCGCGGGATCCGGCGGTCCCACGGCGGCCGACCGTCTCCCCGGTCGCCGACCGGACGAGCTTTTTTGACCAATGAGGGGCCCAGCCAGGTCCATGCCGACCTTCCGCGAGATCGAGACTGCGGCCTACTGTCCGCGGAAGCTTTACTATCGCCGCCGCGACCCGGAGTCGCACGGCGACGTGCCGGATCGCGTCCGCGAGCGCAAGGCCCTCGCGTTCCGGTACCGAACACTCCTCGCCGCGGACGACGAGCGTCTCCGTATGGCACCGATCGCTGTCGCGCCGACGACCTTCCGGTCTCGCCTCGGGACTGTCCGGGCGAGGCTCGACGCATGGACCGCACTGGTCGATCCCGCCCAGCGACGGGTATTGCTCCGCGGGAAGGACGCCCGCGGGGTGGCGGACAAGGTTCTCGAGACGAGTCCGCCGACGCCGTCACTGGTCTTCACTGGTCCACCGCCCGACCAGGGGACCTGGCACCCGCAACGGGTCCGGGTGGTCGCCGCGGCAAAGGCCCTCTCCTGGGAGCGGGAGACCCGCGTCGAGCGCGGCTTCGCCGAGTACCCCGCCCACGGCGTCGTTCGGGAAGTTCCGCTCGATCCCCGGCGAGTCGACGAGTATCGGAGGGCACGCCTAACTGCCGACCAGATCGAGGAGCCGCCGGCGAGGGTGTCGAACCGGGACAAGTGCACGCCTTGCGAGTACCGCACCGACTGTGGGGTCAAGACACGATCCCTGCGGAGCTTGCTCGGGCAGGGAGGGCCCTGAATCAGGGAGGCTCGGTGATGAATCAGGAACCAGTCGGTGACAGTTGAGACCGGTCGGTGAGCACAGAGAATGATCGCTAATGACAGGGAACGGTCGATGACCACAGGAGTCGGTCGGTGAGGCCGGGTTGGAGTCGGACGTATCGGTCACCGGGTTGCCGGGTACGATCGGCGACGGGGAGCGCGTTTTGCCCGGCGACCGCTGCGGACCTCCGGCGGGACCGTATTGCCGGAAATCGACGGATATTGGGCCTGCAAACGCCACAACGCATATATGCGGTGAGTGGGTTACGTTAGGTGTACAAGATGTCAAGAGCGGCCCTGGTGGAGAACGTGACTGCCATGCTCGAGGACGCCGGGTTCATGGTTAGCGACCGTTGTGCCATCCGGCCGAAGAGCTTCGACGTCGCCGCACGCCGGGGCGAGGAGGTCCTCCTGGTGAAAATACTCGGCAACATCGACGCCTTCGACGCCGCCACCGGCTCGGAGATGCGCCGCCTCGGAACCTACCTGAAGGCGACGCCGATGCTCCTGGGCCTTCGGACCAGGGACGAGGGCCTGAAGCCGGGAGTGGTCTACTTCCGCCACGGCGTACCGGTCCTCTCGCCCGACACCGCGATGGATCTCTTCGTCGAGGGCGTCCCGCCGCTCATCTACGCCGCACCGGGCGGTCTCTACGTCAACATTGACAGCGACGTCCTCGAGGACGCGCGCGAGGAACGGGACTGGTCGCTGGGACGGCTGGCCTCCGAACTCGGCGTCTCGCGCCGGACGGTCTCGAAGTACGAGGACGGCATGGACGCGAGTGTCGAGGTCGCGGCCGAACTCGAGGATCTGTTCGAGGCACCGTTGACGGCCCCCGTGAGCGTCCTCGACGGCGCCGAGGAGGTCCGAGAAGAGGACGAGACGCCAGATGATCCCGAGGTCGACCCGGACGACGAACACATCGTGACCGTCCTGACCCGCGTCGGGTACGACGTCCACCCCACAGAGCGGGCTCCCTTCAAGACCGTCTCCGAGGACGACCGCGAGAGCGACCAGGTCCTCACCGGGCACTCGTCGTTCACGAAGACCGCCGAAAAGCGGGCCCGGATCATGTCTTCGGTCGGCCGGGTCACCCGGACTACCTCCGTCTACGTGGTCGAGGACGCCCCGCGAGACAACGTCGACGGCACCGCGCTCATCGAGCAGGACGAACTGGCCGACATCCAGGACCGGGTCGACCTGCGCGACCTCGTCATGGACCGGGCCGAGGCCGAAACCGAGGTCTGAGCCGCACCGTCCGCGACATCGACCCGGCCGCTCGCGTCTTGGGGACCCGTGGGTCTCGGCTCGATCCTGTCGTCGGGCCCTCGTCGACGAAAGTCGACCATCTACTCGCCAGACTACCCGCCTCCACCCTCTCGTCGTCTCAGGCGGCACTCCCGCCGTAGGTCTTCTCCAGATAGTCGATGATGTCGGCCGATTCCGCCATGCCCTCGACGCCGTGTTCGTGGTCCACGAGGACCGGCACGCCGGTCTGGCCGCTGATCTCGCGCACCTCCTCGCGCTTCGAGTGGGAGGCGGGGACCTTGTGGGACTCGTACTCCAGGTCCAGTTCTGCCAGCGTCTCTTTGACTCGTATGCAGAACGGACACCCCTCGAGTTCGTACAGCTCCAGGTTCGCCATCGGGTGGAATAGCCACCCGACGCCCATGAGTCCCCTGGTGGTCGTGCAATCGCCTCGCCAGGCCGCGATCACTCGGGGGACCCCTCCTCGCTCTCGACGCCGTCCCCGCCCTCACTCTCGCTACTGTCTGCGACCTCGGTATCGCCGGCTGGCCCCCGCTCGGAGCGTCCGCTGATCCCATCGAGTCGGGCACGGCGTCCGACCCGCTGTCGCGCGCCGGCGAGCCACCGACGAAGACGCCCGCTGGCGAGGAGTTCGGCGATGCCCCAGGTTCCGGCGACGACCACTGCGATCGCGAAGTAGGCGAAAGCCCAGGGCGCGAGCCAGACCGGCCGGATCCAGGGGACCACGTGGGCGTAGGTGCTGGCGAACTCGTCCATCGCCTCGGCCAGCGGGGTCCCCTGGCCGAGCCGGACGAGGAAGTCGGCGGGTGAGGTGCTCCCCGCAGGACCGATGCCAGCGCCGCCGTGGACAACCTGTCGGCCCGAGGCGCCGACTGCGCGCATCGTGGGGCCCGTGGACTCGTCCCCGTGGACCACGCGTTCGGCGTCATAGGGTGCCCAGGGGACGTACGCCTCCCAGACAATCCTGCCCGCGGGCGTCACTTCTACCACCCGGTGGTGGAGCGTGTCGACGATGAGGGTGTTCCCGTTGGGCAGGCGGTCGGCGTCGCGGGGCCAGGAAAAGCCGGTGACCGACCAGACCGCCGTCCAGGACCCGTCGGGCTCGCGAGCGTACTCGACGACGCGGTCGTTCTCGCTGTCGGCGACGAGCACCGTCGCTTCGCCGTCGGGACCCTGGAGGTAGTCGGGGTTGTGCTGTTCGTCGAGAACGTCGTGGTCGTCGTCCTCGCCGAGGCGCCACTCGATGGCCTTCGTCGAGCGGTTCACCAGGATCACCTGGTCGAAGTTCCGCGGCGAGGCCAGGTACTCCCCCTCCCCAACACGCTCGACGTCGTTGACGTGGGTCCAGTCCTCGTTCATCCCCTCGTCGGTGTCGTTGGGGTAGTGGTCCCGGAATACCCACTCCCAGACGACCGATTCGGTCTCGCGATCGTAGACGAACAGCCGGTCGTCGCTGCGGTCCTCGCTCTCGTCCCAGGCCCGCATGTTCGCGACGAGCAGGTTCCCGTCGGGGAGGACGTCGACGTCGTGTGTGTCCGTCGCGTCGATGCGCTCCTGCCAGACCTTCGTGTCCGTCTCGGGATCGTACTCGAAGAGGCGCGTGTCACCCGCCCAGGGGGAGGTCACGAACAGATTACCGTTCGCGAGCGGGTCGACGTCGTAGAACCAGGCGCCGCCAGGTTCGCCTAGCCGGCTCCACTCGACGCTCCCGTTCGGCCCCACGCCCGCGAGCCGTGCGGGCTTCTTGCCGGTCGCACCGCCTGCGAACTGGAAGCCCTGCGCGCTCACGACTGTCGTCCCGTTGGCCGGGTCCTCGACGGCACCCGGCCCGAGGCGGACCCGCTCGTAGGAGAGGGCGGTTGCGACCCCTACGAGTAGCGACGCCATCAGGGCGACACCCACGATCCCTCGCAGCACGAAGCGCCGCGGCGGGAGCCGGTCGCGGGGACGGAGCCTGTCGAGGGAGCGGTCGGTCACGGTGGCGGCTACTCCTCCCCGGTGTCGGCCGCGGCCAGGAGCTCGTCGGCCGAAAGCAGGGCCTCGATGGCCACATCCTCCTCGGCGAGGCGCTCGCGAGCCCCCTCCTCGCGGTCGACGACGACCAGGACGCGATTCACAGTGGCCCCGGCCTCCCGGAGGGCCGCGACGGCCTCGGCCGCGCTCGTGCCCGTCGTCGCGACGTCCTCGAGGACGACCACCTCGCCGTCGGCCGGGAGGGAGCCCTCGATGCGGTTGCCCGTGCCGTACTCCTTCGTGGCCTTGCGGACGATGACGTAGGGCAACCCAGTCTCGACGCTCGTGACGGCGACGAGGGGGACCGCCCCCAGGGCCACGCCGGCGAGGGTTTCGTCGTCGACTCGCTTCGCGAAGGCCTCGGCGACGACGGAGAGACACGCCGGATTCGTCTCGAAGACGTACTTGTCGACGTAGTACGAACTCGTGCCCCCGTGGGCGAGTTCGAACTCGCCGAACCTGACGGCGTCGGCGTCCCGGAGGGCGTCGATCAGCGCCTGCGTCTCCATGCTCGTGGTCTGGTCCGGCCCGGTCTAATAGCCGTTGGTACGGGTGAGTGGGCCTCGGCACGGGGGTACGACTCGGGAAGATGTGGAACGTGGACACGAGGAGCTGGGGCAGGGGGACCGTGGACACGAGGAGCTGGGGCAGGGGGACCGTGGACACGAGGAGATGGGACACGGGGAACGTGGGCACGAGGAGATGGGGCACGGGGGACCCGGCCTGGGAGTCGGACGCGGGCCGGGCACCGTTCGGAACCACTATGTCCGACCCCACCACAGGCGGACACGAATGAAGGTGTTCGGGTCGAGCGGTGTCCGGGGCGTCGCCAACGGGGAGTTGGACTCCCGGATGGCGACGGACGTCGCCGCGGCGGCCGGAACCGTCTTCGACGCGAGTCGCGTCGCCGTGGCCAGGGACACCCGGACCAGCGGGGAAATGCTGAGTGCTTCGGTCGGGAGCGGCCTCATGTCGGTCGGTGCCGACGTCGTCGACCTCGGCACGCTTCCGACGCCCGCCCTGCAGGCCCACTGCGAGCGCGAGGGTATCCCCGGGGTGATGGTGACCGCCTCCCACAACCCGCCGGAGTACAACGGCATCAAACTCGTCGGGGCCGATGGCGTGGAACTCACCCGGGACCGCCTGGACCGGGTCGAGGCGGTCATGGAGGCCGAGGCCGCCAGGGCGTCCTGGGAGGCGATCGGCGGCAGGGAACCGGTCGACGGGGTCGCGGACGAGTACGTGAAAACCCTCGCGGCCACCCTCGACCGCGGCAGCATCGTCGACGCGGATCTGACCGTCGCGATCGATCCCGGCCACGGCGCCGCCTCGGCGACGAGCCCTCGCCTCTTCCGCGAACTCGGTTGCTCGGTCCTGACGGTCAACGCCCAGCCCGACGGGCGGTTCCCCGGGCGGAACCCCGAACCGGTGGAGGCGAACCTCGCGGCCCTCCAGCGCCTCGTCCGGACCAGCGACGCCGACCTCGGCGTGGCTCACGACGGCGATGGGGACCGGGCGATCTTCGTCGACGAGACCGGCGACTTCGTGGAGGGCGATGCGGCCCTGGCCGCTCTCGCGGCCGCCGAACTGGAACCAGGCGACGCCGCCGTGACCGCGGTCAACGCCTCCCAGCGGCTGGTCGACGTCGCCAACGCCGCCGGCGCAGACCTCCACTTGACGCCGATCGGGAGTACCTACCTCATCACCGAGATCCGCCGGCTCCAGGCCGAGGGGGCGGCCGTTCCATTCGCCGGCGAGGGCAACGGCGGCATCATCTTCCCCGACTACCGGATCGCGCGCGACGGAGCCTACACTGCAGGCCGGTTCTGCGAACTGGTGGCATCCGGACCCGCGAGCGAGGTCGTGGCCGACGTCGACGGCTACCACAACGTCCGGCGGAACCTCCCCTATACCGACCAGGAGGAGCGGGCGGCAATGCTCTCGGCGATCGAACGGGCGGCCGAAGCCGCCGACGCCGACCTCGACAGGACCGATGGCTACCGCCTCGACTACGGCGACGGGTGGGTACTCGCCCGTCCGAGCGGGACCGAACCCGTGATCCGGGTGTACGCCGAAGCCCGCGACCGCGAGCGGGCGACCAAGCTCGCCGAACGCTTCACCGCCGCCATCCGGAAGTAACGAGCCACACCAGCATTCATTTCGATGGCCCCTCCAGCGCGCTCGCTGGCGAGGACATCCTCCGAGGTCGCCTATCGCGGCCCCGGCCAGAGGCCCCGATAACGACGAGCTCGTTGGAGGCCCGCTGCCGAGGACCCTGATGCGACATCTGAATCACCCGCCGGCTCCTGCTATCGCTCCCTGTAGGCCTCGAGCGCGTTGCGGATCGCGGCCAGTTCCTCACGAGCGCCTTCCAGTTCGGTCTCGACGTCACCGGACCGGAGTCGCTCGCGCTCCTCGGGGGAGAGCTCGGCCGACGCGACGGCGCTGTCCCGGAGGCGCTCGTAGTCGGTCCTGCGTGGCAGCCGACGGACGGTCCGGAGCTTCGCGACGACCTCCTCGGGAGCGAACCGGCCGACGACGGCGCGGTACTCCCGGGTCCGGTACCGGAGGGTGTCGGGAGCGGGTGGCGGCCAGTCGACGGCCAGTGGCCCGGCGTCGAGGCGCTCGAGGTACGTCTGTCGACTGGCCACGTGGCGCTCGAACGGTCCGGGGTCGTCGACGTAGTGGGCCAGCTTCGACTCCGAGTAATCGGCGTAGGCCAACAGCGTCGGGAGCGGCTCCCGCCCCACCTCGCTGGTGTCGAGGAAGGCGGCGAGGGTTTCCGGCGGGAGCCGGTATTCGACGAGCGGATAGTTTGCTGTCGCCTCGACGAGGGCGAGGAGGTCCCGGGCGGGGGCCTCGCGCCGGAAGGTGGCGAAGGCCTCGCGCACTGCCTCGTTGTATGCCTCGATGGGGTCCCGGAGCCGCTCGGTCGGGGCGTCGAGGTCGGCCTCGCCGAGGCGGACCAACCGTTCCAGGTCTTCGACCCGCCTGGCGAGTTCCCGCCGCCGGCGCTGGAGCCGCGAGTACTGTTGCCGGTAGGCGTTCAGCGCCTCCCGTTCGTCCGCGAGGCGGCCGATCAGGTCCGCGACCGGCTGGAGCTGTTCCCGGACGTGGGCGAAGTCCTCCTCGCTGAGCCGGCGCTGCTGGAGGTAGTCGTCGGACTCCACGAAGACCTCCCGCAGGAGGAGGTCCGAGGGCAGCCGCTCGACGTACGTCTCGATCTCGCCCTGGAACTCGATGAAGGTCTCGAAGTTCCCGTCGCCCGTGGCCGGTTCCTCGTACGTCTCGAGCAGGCCGGTGAAGTCCTCGTAGGCCTCCTGGAGGCGCTCGAGTTCCGTCCGCCCGAACTCCTCGATGCGCTCGCGGGCCCGCTCGATGTCCTCCTCGGCGGCGGCGAGCGCCTCGCGAGGCTCGCCCTTCGTCGTGGTCTCAGGCATCCTCGTAGACGGCCTCCGGATCGAATACCTGCTCGCCGACGACCTCGCCGTCGACCGTCCGGTAAAAGCACGACCGGTAGCCCGTGTGACAGGCCCCGCCGGTCTGGTCGACGAGGTACAGGAGGCCGTCGCCGTCGCAATCGACGCGGATCTGGCGAACCCTCTGGGTGTGACCGCTGGTCGCCCCCTTCTCCCAGAGTTCCTCCCGGCTGCGGGAGTAGTAGTGTGCCCGGCCGGTATCGCGCGTCCGGTCGAGAGCTTCCTCGGAGACGTACGCGAGCATGAGTACCTCGCCGGTCTCGGCGTCCTGGGCGACCGCGGGGAGGAGATCCTGCTCGTCGAAGGCCAGGTCGACGCCAGTCGGCAACGCGTCGCCGTTCGCCGGGGCGTCTCCGGGGTCGGCCGATTCGCTCTCGGCCCCGTCGCTGGTCATGTCGGGGTGGTCGTGGCTCGCCGTTATGGGCCTTTTCCCTGCGGCCGGGTCGGGACGAGGATCGACCGGGGAACCGGCTCGGCCCGGGATCGGGTCGACGTCAGACCAGGCCGACGGCGCTCATCAGCCAGAACAGCACGTCCCCGACCGTAAACGAGAGCACCAGGCCGGCGAACAGCGGGACGAGGAACGGGATGCCCGGCGAGATCCAGACGACGTCCCCGGCCACGAGGGACTCCAGGCCCGCCCGCAGAACTGCGGGAGTGGTCCCGTAAGCAGACCCCTCGATGTCGTCGAG
Organism: Haloarculaceae archaeon; assembly: GCA_036625635.1. GTDB lineage: Archaea > Halobacteriota > Halobacteria > Halobacteriales > Haloarculaceae > JAZKTI01. The sequence continues at coordinate 5,157 of JAZKTI010000003.1, read as the reverse complement.
GAAGGCCGCGGCCCCCCAGGGGTCCTCGCCATCGGCCACACCGCTTTCGGGTCCCTTTGGGGTCCCGACCCCGTCCGCCGCGTCACCCCCACCCCGGTCGGCGGCCCCGTCGGTCGCGACGTCCGGGCCCCCGTCCTCCGGTTCGTCCGGGTCCCCACCTCCCATCGAACCGTCGCCGGGCGGATTCGAGTCGGCGGGGAGGGACGCTGGATCGCGGAACCGCTCGGGGTCGGCCCGGATGTCGGCCAGGGCGGCCCCCCGCCACTGGAGGTACATCCGGAGGGCGTCCAGGTCCAGGCCGCGCCAGGAGAAGTAGCCCCGCAGGCCCGACGGCGAGAGGTCGTCGGCGAAAGAACGGTCGGGGAACTCGAGGAGACTCCCGTAGTGCTCGACCGCAGACGCCGACGAGACCGGTCGGGCGACGAACATCCCGGGCGAGACGTAGCCGGTCAGGGCGTTCCGACCTGCCAGGACGACCGGGTAGACGACGCCTGCGAGGACCGTGTTCGAGAGGATCGTCAGCGAGAAGACGCCGATGTTCGAGGTCACGAGGGGCAGTTGTGCGAACTGGCCAGCGACGCCGAGTTCCCAGAGTGCGATCGTGGGGTAGGTCGGAAAGAGGAGGGCCACGGTGAAAAAGGCCTTCGCGTCGGCCCCGCCGAAGCCGCCGATGCGCCAGAACACGTACGACAGCGGGACGACGAAGCCGAGGCTGAGCAGGACCTGGAGGAGGAAGCGCCGGCGGTAGATCGCCGCCGCGTTGCCGACGAAGAGGTCCAGGGCCTCCCAGGCCAGCAGGAGGACGCCCAGGCCTGCCAGCGGGTACCAGGTCCGGTTGGGGATCCGGCGCGTCCGGACGTCCCGGAGGGCGATCCACCCGAAGACCGGCAGCGTCAGGAGGCGCAGGAGATCCGGAATCGAGACGAGGTCCGGCATGGATCGAGGGTGGATGAGGGTGGGCAGGCCCGCGGTTTAGGGTTTTGGGCGGTCGGCCGCCGCCGCGGGCCGGGCCGAGCGCTGTGTTCGCGTTGGGGCGACGGATCTCTGGCGGACGAGTTCCGGGAGGCTGGGTGTCGAAGACCGATCACCGGATGCTCCGGCTCGGAGGGGGGATGGAAGAGTGACCGAGGCCGGCCCGACCGGCAACCGCGATCACGACAGGAACCGCTACCCGAGGTCGGCCAGGCGGTCGATCCGGTCGGCGACCTCGGGGTGGGCCGACCTGAGCGTCTCGGCGTCGGTCTCGCCGTCGACGTTGACGACGTGAACCTCACCGCGACGGCCGTCGTAGACGTCCTGGAAGTCGTAGACGACGCCGACGATGTCGGTGTCCGCCGGAACGTCGTCGCTCTCTCGGAGACAGTCGATCTGCCGGTCGACGTTGTACTCGACGAGTCGGTCGATGGCCGCCGAGCGGTCGATGCCCGCCGGGAGTGCCTCGACCCCCGGCCGGAGCTGGGGGCCCAGGAGGTCGATGCAGGCCCGTATTCCCGGCGGGACGGCCTCGTCGGCGGCTGCCGTCTTCGCGTCGTCACCGCCCGCCGATGCCGCGTTTCCAGTGGCCCCCGATTCTCCTTGACTGCTCCCGGTCAGCGCGTTGAAGGTCGCCGTCACTGCGCCACAGCCCGTGTGGCCGACGACCATCGCGGTGTCGGTCCCGGTGTTGACGAGCGGGTAGAGGACGTCGCCGGCGACGACTACCTCGCCCTCCTCGGTGTGCTGGAGCACGCGGTTGCCGATCGTTCCAACGGTGAAGAGACGCCCCGGTTCGTCGACACCCCAGAGGTGGTCCTGCAGGACCCTGGAGTCCGAACAGCAGACCGAGACGGCCTCGGGCGTCTGGCCGTCCTGCAGGTGGTCGAAGCGGGACTGTTCGGCTGCCGCGTGGTCCCGGTTGGAGGCGAGCAGTTCTCTGATCGTGGTGGTCATCACGGGAGTCGGGCTCCCCGGTGAAAACCCCTCAGATGACGCGGTTCTGCAGGTAGTCGAGGTGCTTCGCGTTGTAGACGAACTTGACGTGGTCGCCCGCGACCGACCCGATGCAGGTCAGCCGGACGTTCTTGTCCTCGACCTCCTCGTCGGAGAGGATCTGCTGCATGTCCATGTCGATCTCGCCCTCGACGATGATGGCGGCGCAGTTCGCACAGGCGCCGGCGCGACACGAGAACGGCCAGTCGTAGCCCTGGGCCTCGGCGGCCTCGAGGATGTACTCGCTCTCGTTTACGTCCAGTTCACCGTGGTCCTCGTCGTCCAGGCCCTCATCGGCGGCCTTCTCGAAGAGCTCCTCGTCGTAGATGTCCCAGCCCTGGTCGTCGACGACTTCGTAGTTGAGGTATTCGACGGTTGGCATCGTCCGGCGTTTCAACCGCCACCCGGTTAGACTTTGCTGTTCAGGGCTCGGGCACTCGAAGACTCCTGTCGGCACCGCCTGATCCACGCGGGCTGTCGGATTCGGGGGACTGCACGGGAACGGTTTGGCCCCCCGAGTCCATTCGCGTGCCAGGCCTGGCTGCGGTCCGCGAGGAGGCGGAACCGACGCGTGGTGCAAGCGTGACGAACAGGGAGGGTGAAAACAGCAGGGCCAGCCCTCCGGCCTCTTCTCAGGCAGGCATGCCCGCCGGGACCAGAGCGTCCAGCCGACAACCGCCCCGACAAAACCCCCCTTCCCCACCACGGTGGGGCGGGGGGGGGGCGGTCGCGGCGCTTGCGACCCGACGACGCTCCCCCTCCCCTGGGGACGCTCTCGCTCGGCGATCCGTCCGGAAGGTGGACCTTCGTCGACCGGCCGCCCTCACGGCCCAGGGCCTCGGATGTGTGCTCGCGGAACAGTTCGCGGCAGATTCGCCCTTCAGGGTGGCGGTCGGCCTCGTGGAGGCCTTCGAGGTCCCCGCGAGGCCGCTCGTATAGTGTGGCCGCGGGCCGGTTGGCATTCTGGATGATGCGGGTATCGGCCTTTGGGCTCATCATTGGTACCGGCGGCCAGCGATGGAGTTGCCGGACCTCGCGCTTCGCGCTCGCCCCGTCCGGCCTGCCCTCGAAGGCCCCGATTTCGGCGTTGGTGGCGACGAAGACCCGGATGTCCTCGTCCCCCATCACCGGGGCGATGGTCTGCGCGACGACGTACCGTTCCCCGTCTGCTCGCTCGTTGCCGACGCGACTCCGCCAGACCTCGCCGGACAGGATTGTCTCCCAGAGCTTCGAGCGGACCTCGTCGCCGTTGACCCCGGACTTGAGGATTGAGGGTCTCCCACCGCTCACTTCCTCGCGCTCGGAGGCGGTGATGCGCTCGAGGGCTGGATTGAGGTAAGTGCTGTTCCCGTCGGGCGTCATCCGGTAGATGGAGTGACCCCCACGCTGGACGGCCGCCGGGTCGCGTCGAGGTCCCGCTGGCGCTCCTTCCGCTCTGCGATGTCGCGGAAGCAGAGTACTACGGTCTCCAGTTCCTCGGCATCGGGCGTCGTCGCGATGGTTTCGACCTGGACGTCCTCGCGGTCTCCGGCCGTCCAGACGAGGTCGCTGCGCTCCCTTCCCCTTCGAGCAGCTCGTTCAGGAACTCGGGACAAAGACCCCTATCCGGGACCCGGTGGTCGACCCCGGCCCCATCCACGAGCTCCGCCGGCCGACGACCGAGGACGCTCTCGACCCGCTCGGTGGCGGCCAGGCCCTCCTCTCGTTGCCGATCGACCAGGACGAGGTCTTCGGTCCGCGCGTCGAAGTCGCGCGTGAGGAGACCCTGAAGACTCGCCGGGCACGGCCCGCGAACTCAGCGACGGGTCTACTCTACCATGGTCTCGGGTCTACGACGTCATGGACGCCTTCGCCGACCGTGGCTGTGTGGAGGTCTGTGAGGCCGAACCCCGGGAGTTCAGCCTGATGCCGCCGGAGGCCATCACCTCATCGCTCGAGTCCCGGTACCAGGAACACATCGACGATCTGGGGGCCCTCGCTGAAAACAGGTCGCCCGACTTCGATCGATGCCGCGTCTGGTCCGCCCGGGGCCGCGAGAAGCCCCTCGCCAGGGAAAAGCAACTGATCGCCGGGGCCGAAGCGTCGGCCAGGATGTCCGTGAAGCGGAACTGTTCGAGTCCACGTGCCACGAACACCTGCGGGCCGCCGCCGAGGCAGGGATCCACATGGCCCCCATGATGGGCTGTTCGCCCAGACACGGGACGCGTTCTCGCGCCTGTCCAGGCTATAGCGAGTCGACTGTTACGCGCTCACCTCCGCCCCGAGCCGACCACGACCGGCAGGGCCGTGGCCGGCACCCCAGCCGCGAAGCCCCATTCCCGGTGGGCCACGGGAGACCGGTATGCTTTCCGCGGTGCAGCGTCCAGGTCCACCCATGTTTCCGACCTTCGAGGTGGTGCCGGCGGTGGACGTACAGGACCGGCAGGTCGTCCAGCTCGTCGGTGGCGAGCGGGGGACCGGCAAGACCTACGGCGATCCGGTCGAGGCGGCCCGGCGCTGGGTCGACGCCGGTGCGCGGACCCTACACCTCGTCGACCTCGATGGCGCGTTCGAGGGAACCAGGGAGAACGCGGAGGCCGTCGACGCGGTGGTCTCCACGCTCGCCGACGTCGCCCCGGCGGTCGACGTTCAGGTCGGCGGCGGCATCCGGACCCCTGACGACGCGCGATCCCTGCTCGAGCGGGGAGTCGACCGCGTCGTCCTGGGGACCGCAGCCATCGAGAACCCCGAGATCGTCGCCGAGGTGAGCGCGAGCCACCCGGAGGGCGTGCTCGTGAGTCTGGACGCGAGCGGTGGTGAGGTCGTCGTCTCCGGCTGGACGGAGGCGACCGGTCTCGACCCGGCGACGGCCGCTGCCCGGTACGAGGACCGGGGTGCAGCCGGCTTCCTGTTCACCGACGTCGACAGGGAGGGACGTCTCGAGGGCGTCGGGACGGCCGAAGTCGAGCGCGTCGTGGCCGCCGTCGACGCGCCTGTCGTCGCGAGCGGCGGTGTCGCGACCCTCGAGGACGTGCGGGCTCTCGCCGAGGCCGGGGCGGCGGCGGTCGTCGTGGGGACGGCCCTCTACGAGGGGGCGTTCACGCTGGAGGAGGCCCGGGCGGCTGTCGAGGACTGATCGGGACCGCCGCTCCAGGGCTCGATGATCGGGTCACGGGGGGTGGCGGCGGAGGACGGCTCCCCGGTCGCGCC
>JAZKTI010000150.1:0-6556 GCA_036625635.1 Haloarculaceae archaeon | reverse complement strand
CCCCGTTTATCGAGATATGCGTTTTCCCCCTCCTTTGACGCGAAGGGGCTCATCCTTCGTTTGCGACGACGGAGTTCGTATCGACACAGTGAGCGGCTTTCGTACCGTTATTCCGACAGGACACCGACCTGCTCCGGTGACGTGGCTCCTCCCCGGTGACGTGGCTCCTCCCCGATGACGTGGCTCCGCTCCAGTCATGGCCTGACTCCCTGCCGGTCCGATGAGTGGATCGGGGACCGTTACGCCGACGTGACCTCGACACGTTCCCCCGCCCCGTCGACACCGAGGAACTCGGCGACGGTCCTCATCTCCGCGGGATCGGTTCCGAAGGCGTCGACGTCGTTGGTCTCGACGACGAGATTGGTGTCGAGCGCCTCGCCCTGGTCAGCCCCCAGGGGAGCGAAGGGGATGTGCTCTGCGACCTGGAGCCCCACCTTCGCTAGCGACGTCGGGACTGGTAGGATCCGGATCGACCGGCCCCTGGCCCGATAGATCAAGCGAGTGAGATCGGCCAGGGAGAGAACCTCGGGCCCACCGAGTTCGTAGATCTCGCCGTCGCGGTCATCGTCCTCGACGCCGTCGGCGAGCATCGGCGCCAGGTCCTCGACGGCGATGGGCTGGTAGCGGACTCGCCCGCCGCCGGGGAGGGGAGTGACGAACGGCGTCGTCACGAACGAGACGAAGTCGACGATCTCACAGCCCTCGCCGAAGACGATCGTCGGCCGGTAGATGACCCAGGACAGGGCCGACTCGCGAACGGCAGCCTCGGCCTCCCCTTTCGCCCGGAGGTAAGCCGTGGAGGCCTCGGGATCTGCATGGATCCCCGACATGTAGACGAACCGCCCGACATCGTGGGCCTCGGCGGCCTGGATGCAGTGCTCGGTCCCCTGGCGGGTCAGGCGATCGTGGGCCGCCGCCGGCGTCTTGAACAGCGGCGACAGGGCCACCAGGTTGACGACTGCGTCCATCCCCTCGAAGTGGGGCTCGATCGAGTCGTAGGCCGTCACATCCCCGATGGCCGTCTCTACGTCGTCGTGGAGCGAGTCGGCGTCGGGCTCCCGGGAGAGGGCGGTCACGTCGTGGCCGCGCTCGGCCAGTTCCGCGGTCAGGTGCCTCCCCACGAACCCAGTCCCGCCCGGAACGAGTACGTTCATACAACACGCTTCGGTCGCGAACCACCTAAACCTTGGACGCACACTCTTGGGTGTGCGCTCGGTGAAGACGGGTGAACGGTCTCGCCATACCGTTGGGGTGTGGGTGTGCTACCCGCCGCAGCGGCCGGAATCTCCCCAAGGAGCCGCTGCTCGCTACCGGGCATCGGATCCCCTCCCTGCCGCAGACGGCCAGAAAGCCCTCGGCTGCGTGCCCGCGCATCCTGCGAGGCGGGACCGGGGCGGCTCTCGTGGCCGTCACAACGTCTGCATCGACGAGTCAGAAAGCCCCTGGCTGCTCGCCTCCCGCGGCTCGCTGCGCGCTTCGCTCGCTGCTCACCGGCTCCCGCCCGTCGCCGGCTCGCTTCGAGACGCTCCCTGTCGGCCGGATCGTTCCACGCACCGAAGGACTCCCTTCGTTCGTTTTACGGGGGTCGGGGGAGCAGAGGCCGTATGCTCATCACGCTCGAAGGGCTCGACGGAAGCGGGAAGACGACGGCCTGGGAGGCGCTCCAGGCGTCCGAGGCCCTGCCCGAGGACGCCGTCTTCACCCGCGAGCCGACGGACTCCTGGTACGGCGAGGCAGTCCAGCGCTCCATCGAGGACCCCGAGGCCGATCCCCTGGCCGAACTGTTCCTCTATACCGCCGACCATGCGGCCCACCTGGCCGACACGGTCGAACCCGCCCTCGAGCGCGGCCGGGTCGTCGTCTCCGACCGCTATTCGGACTCCCGGTACGCCTACCAGGGCGCGACGCTCGCGGACCGCCTGCCCGACGCCGTAGAGTTCGTCCGGGACGTCCACCGACCCTGGACCCGACCACCCGACGCGACAGTCTACCTCGACGTGGACCCCGAGACGGCCGCCGACCGCGCCGGTGCCACGAACAAGTTCGAAACCGCCGCGCACCTCTCCCGGGTCCGGCAGAACTACGAGTCGCTCCTGGCCGCAGACCCGCACCGGTTCGTCCGGGTAGATGCGAGTCGCTCCCGCGAGGCGGTCGTGGCTGCAGTCGGGGAGGCCGTCGAGGATCTGGTCTGAGAGTTTCCAGTGCGGTGGGATCCCTCAGGGACTCCCTCGACCAGGGCCCGAGCGCCCCTCGGGAATGTCCAGCTCTCCCGGCGCGGGCATCCAGAAGTAGTCGAAGGCGACCCCCACCGCCAGCGGCATCAGGATGGTCAACCCGACGACCATTGTTGGGCTGCCGACGTCCGGCCCGAGGTTCAGGACGCCGCTCCCCAGGAGGAGGACGACGAGCTGCAGGACGGGCACGATGAAGACGGTGTAGACAGCGGTGCCCCAGTCGGTCTTCATCTGGACCCGAAAGAACCGCGTCAGTAACGCAGCGAGGGCGGTGTTGGCGAAAAGGATCGCCAGGAGACCGACCACGTCGAGGACTGCGACCATACTCCTCTCTTGTGGAGCGAGCCTCTTGCCGGTATCGATGCGCGGAACGCTCGCGGGGAAGCGGATCGGTCGGCCGAGCCGCCTGCCAGGACGTCGGCCGGGGCCCGACGACCGCAACCCCGGCCGCGCCCTCGCCAATCACTCAAGACAGATGTACGTCGTCGTGTCGACGACGCCGTCGAGGTCCCGGATGTTCGTGGCGACACCGTGCATGACGGAGTAGACCTCGTCGCCCTCGGCCTCGGTAATGATGTCGTACTCGCCGGCGATCACGTGGGCCTCCACCACCCCGTCGAGGCCGCTAATCTGCTCCTGCAACGCCTCGGATTCCCCTGCAGCCGTCTCCGCGGTGATGAAGGCCCGAACCATCGGTGCCGTGTGGTATTCGGTGACACGCCAAAAGCCTTCCCCACTTCCACCAGCGCATCTGGTTAGACCCGGCAGGGAGCGACACGGGGCCGACCCGTGGACAAGATTATTGACGGCGGTCGCCCAAGGCCCACCAATGCGATATGTTATCGTTGGGGCAGGGCGGGTGGGGCTCAGGACCGCGAGAGCGCTCCGAGAGAGCGACCACGAGGTGGTCCTGGTCGACTCGCAGACGGCCGCAACAGAGCGGGCTCGGGAGGACGGCTTCGAGGTGATCGAGGGGGACGGAGCCTACGAACCGACGCTCCAGGAGGCGGGCATCGAGGAGACCGCAGCCATCGGGGCACTCACCGCCGACCTCAACGACAACTTCGCGGCCTGCATGATCGCCAAACACTACGGTTGCCGGACCGTCATGCGCATCGACGAGGACTACCGCGAGGAGATCTACCGCGAGTACGCCGATCAGGTGGACGAGGTCGTCTACCCCGAGCGCCTGGCCGCGATCGCGACCAAGAACGCGCTCCTCGGCGGGGACATTCGTGCCATCGCCGACGTCGCCCAGGACCTCCAGCTCGTCGAGTTCACCATCACAGAGTCCTCGCCGATGCGCGGATACAGCATCAGCGAACTCGAACTTCCGGCACGCACCAGGCTGCTGGCCTTCGGCAAAGAGGGGCAGCACCTCGACGTTCCGGGCGCGGACGAGACGCTCGAGCTCGGCGACGACCTGGTCGTACTCGCCGCCTTCGACCGACTCGACGACGTCCGGGAACTCATCGTGGGCGGGACCGGCCGTGCTGCCTCCGTCGGAGGTGCCTGAAATGGTCAGGGCCTACGTGATGGTCAAGGCGCACACTGGCGAGGCCGACCGGCTGCGGCGTGAGATCGAAGCGGTCGACGGCGTCGAACGTGCCCACATTGTCGCCGGCGACGTCGACCTCATCGCGGTCGTCGACGTCGAGAATCCAGCGGCCGTAAAGGATGTCGCGGCGACGCACCTCCAGGCCATCGACGGTATCGAGGACACGACCACCTACATCGCGATGTCCTGAACGAGCCCGGCCCCCCTCCTTCGGCGGGGGTGCCGCCGAGATTCAGAGAGGCGTCGGCCCACCGGTCCCGCCGGGCCCATCGCCCCCGGCGCCGCCCGTTCCGGTCGCGGAGGCGAGCAGATCGCCGACGACCCCCGTGTACTCGTAGCCCGGGATCGTGCTCTCGACGTAGGTGCCCTCCACGTACTCGACGAAGGTCTTCGCAATGGCCGCTGCCCGGTCGGCGTCCTCGTACTCGAAGGCGTAGATGACCCGAAGGTCGTCGCCCTCGTCGACGTTCGCGAGCCGGAAGGACTGGAGGTCGACCGAGGCACGGGTGCTCTTCGGGGCGTCCGCGAGGCGGCGCTCCATCGTCTCGAACCAGCCCGAGTGGACCGCTGCGCCGACGCGGTCGACCGTCGCCGCGTCTAACGAGGGGATCTGGACGACGACCTCGTATCGAATCCCGCCCCCGTCGCGATGCGTCGCCGTCACCACGGCGTCGAACCCGGTCGATTCGACGGCATAGGCCGGTGCGTCGACCGCCGACGCAGCCCCGCCTTCGGGTCCAGCCCCGCCTTCGGGTCCAGCCCCGTCTTCGGGTCCAGCCCCGCCCTCGTCTCCACACCCCTCCGAAGCGGGTGCGGCCGCACCCTCGTCGCTGGCAGCGTTGCGGGCGACCGGTTCGAAGGCCTCGTGTGCGTCGAACGCCGCCGCTGCCGCCGGTGGAAGTGACCGGACACCATCCGCGAGCTCCTCGTCCTCCACCCCGTCGGGCTCCTCCTCGGCTGTCATTGGAAACCTCTAGTCGAGGAGCCGCCAAAAGCGCGTCGCGTCCGCCTCGACCGGTCTTCGGTCCCGACCCCCGGTCCTCTAGAGGGCCGCGAGTTTCGAGGTTGGGTAGTACCGTAGGGGTCCGTAAGTCGGAGCGAGCGATCCGACTGCGGCGGTCCCACGCGGTGGGAAGCACCCCCGACGCCCTTGGTTGCCTCCCACCAACGACGATCCATGAGCGAGGGATACGAACAGTCGCCCGACGGGGAAGCATCGGGTGCCGAGAAGGACCGTAAATCGGGCGGAGCGACCGAGGACCACAGGGCTCGTGGAACACTCCGCTGGGCCCTGGAGTCCGGATCGTTCGCCCTCCTCGGTGGGGCCTTCCTGGTGTTCCGGGGCCTCAGCTCCGTGGCCCACGGCAAGCGCCTCAGCGGGCTCGCAAAGACCATCGCAGGTGCCGGCCTCATTACACTCGGGCGGTCGCAGTGGCGAGATCGACCGGCGGCTCCCCTCGACGACCGGTGGTCGGCAACCGGCCCGAACGGGGACGCCGGGACGGCCACGGGGGTGACGAACGACGCCGGGACGGCCACGGGGATGACGAACGACGCCGGGACCGCCGCGGAGGACCCGGGGACCGCTGACGCGTCCGCCGCGCAGCCTGCCACAGAGCCTGCCGAGGAAGGTGTCACAGATCAAGAAACGGCCACAGAGCGAGAGCAGCCCCCCGAGCGGGCGGCCCCGGTCCAGGGCCGGACCCCCGTGCCGGGGACGGCAAAACCGTCGCCCGTGGGGCCGGAGGTCGACGTCCTCGGCGCGTCGGCCTTCGACCAGCACGGACTCGACCTCCCCATCCCGCAGCGGGCCTTCAACCAGGGCTTCCTCTCCCCGGGCGAGGTGTTCTGGGGCGTTCGCCTGACCGACGGCGCCGTGGTGGTTTCGGACCTGTTCGATCCGATCTGGGACGACGAGGACTTCCACTACCTCGGGAGCAGTGAGGTAGCCGAGGACCGTACGCTCCGTGTTCCCGACGCCGTCCTGGACACCTGGGACCGAACCTACGACGGCGGCGATGCCGTCGTCGGTGGCGACGACATCACCTTCCTGACGACGCCCGCCCTCGCGGAACGCGAGCAGCTCCGGGTCGTTCCAGCGGCCTGGCGGGACGTGGTGCTGGGCGAGGGCGGCGAGGCCTGAAGCCACGGGCGGCAAAGATCCAAGCGAGGGGGGTCGGACGACTCACGTCAACAAGTCTCATGCACGTGGCGTCGAGGAGCGACGGCTCGGAAGGTCGTTCCGCCGGGGTCTCCTTGGAGCCTCGTTTGGTCGGTCGAATGGAAATGTTTCAAGGCTTCTACCGCATCTGACCCGAGAGCGCCCACTTCTCTCTGGAGATTGTTCTACTGGTCCTGTTACCGCAAACGGCCAGAAAGCCCTCACCTCGCTCTCGAACGCAGACCTCACTGCAACCGCAGACAGCCAGAAAGCCCTCACCTCGCTCTCGAACGCAGACCTCACTGCAACCGCAGACAGCCAGAAAGCCCTCACCTCGCTCGCGGCCGCTGACCGGGATATCCTCGCTCCCGCTGGTCGCTCGGATAGGGCCCCGCTCAGCGGCCGCGAGCGAGGTTCGCCCTTTCATTCCGCCAGGGGCCGATAAATCGGGTTGCTGGGCACATTCCTGACGCTCAGGCCACCCGAGATTGCGGATCCCTGGTGGTATGAAAGGGCGAGGCCCGGTCGTGTCACTCTGCACGGGCCCCATCCGAGCGCTGCGAGACTCGAGCGAAGCGAGAGTCTCGAGATGGCGAACCGGCG
>JAZKTI010000149.1:0-6563 GCA_036625635.1 Haloarculaceae archaeon | reverse complement strand
CCTCCTCGTCGCTCTCGCCGTCGGCATCAGCCGCCGCGCTCTCGCCATCGGCGGCCTCCTCGTCGCTCTCGGCGGCCGCATCGTCGCTGGCGTCTTCCTCGGCCTCCGCGTCACCGGAACTCCGGCCGAAGAGACCGCTCGTGATGGCCTCGGTCTCCGCGATCGTGGCCTCGTCGATCTCCTCGGAGAAGTCGCCCTCCTCGCGCTGGATGGTCTTGATCCGCGCGATGGTCCGGCGCATCTCGCCGATGCGGGCCGGGTTCTCGGGCATCCCGCCCGCGGCCTTGACGGCCTGGGCGTTGAGGAGTTCCGTCTCGAGGCTCTCGAGTTCGGCCTGGCGTTCCGCGGGCGTCATGTCACGGAGTTCCGCGGGGTGGAGGATGCTCATTCGTCGTCACCCTCCGTCGCTTCGGGTTCCTCCTCGGGGCCGTCGCCGACGTCCTCGGTGCCGGCGTCCTCGGCTTCTTCCATCTCCTCCATGAGGTCCTCGGCTTCGGCCTCGGTGGCCTCGTCGAGTTCGGCCTCCACGTCCGCTTCGAGGTCCTCGAGTTCCTCCTCGACGGCGTCCTCGTCGGGCGTTTCGACGGCCGCTGCGGCCTCGTCTGCCTCGGGGGCCTCCTCGGCCCCCTCCTCGAGGACTTCCTCCTCGACCTCGGGTGCGGCTTCGGCCGCGTCCTCGGATTCGGGCGGCGCACCCATCTCGGCCTCTTCGCCCTCGGGTTCGCCGGCGAGGAGTTTCTCTACTCCCTCGCTCTCGGCGGCGAAATCGGCCACGTCGACGTCCTCGTAGATCTCGAAGTCGTCGGGGAGGTCGGCTCCCGGCGGGATGATCCGGACCTGGACGCCGATGGTCCCGAGCTTCATGACCGCGGTCCCGACACTCGAGTCGACGATCTCCTCGGCGGGTTCGCCGTTGTGCTTGATGTAGCCGCGGTTGAACTTCTCTACGCGGGAGCGTGCGCCGGTCACCTTGCCGGAGAGGACGATCTCGGCGCCGAGCGCGCCCGCCTCCATGATCCGGTCGATGGTCGTGTGGCCGGCTTTCCGGAAGTACCAGCCGCGTTCGAGGGCGTTCGCCAGGCGGTCGGCGACGATCCGGGCGTTGAGGTCCGGCTCCTCGACCTCCTGGACGTCGATCTGGGGGTCGTCGAGATCGAACCGCTCCTCGAGTTCCGTCGTGATCTTCCGGATGTTCTTCCCGCCCTTCCCGATGACCATGCCGGGCTTCTCGGCCTCCAGGACGATCTGGGTGCCCATCGGCGTCTTGGCGACCTCCATGCCGCCGTAGCCGGCCCGGCCCAGTTCGTCGGCGAAGAACTCGTCGATCTGGGTCCGCTGGAGGCCGTCCTCGATGAACTGCTGTTCGTCCGCCATTCAGGCCCCACCTCCGTGCCCGCGGCGCCCGCCGCTCGCACTGTCGGCGGCCTCGGCGGCCTCCCTGTCCTGGAGGATCAACTCGACGTCGACCTCCGGTGCGTTCCAGGGGGATGCCCGCCCCATCGCTCGTGGCTGGCGGCCCTGGGTCTCGCCGACCTTGTGGGGTGCGACGTGGACGATCTCCATGGCTCCGGCGTCGAAGCCCTGGTGTTCGGCGTTCCCGATGGCGTTCTCGAGCAGGTCGAGGAACGCCCCGGCGGCCTTCTCGGGGAAGCGGCCGGCGTCCCAGCCGTCGATGTTCGTCCGGTGGCCCACGCCCGAGTTGTGCTGTCGGAAGGGGACCACCTGGTCGCCGTCGACGACGGCTTCGAGGTAGGTTTCGGCCGCCGCGGCCGTCTTGCCCTTGATCTCGCGCGCGAGGGCCTTGCTGTGCTTCAAACTGATCTGGCGCTCCCGGAGCATCGCTTTGGCGGTCGTGTCCGGGTCGACGTCTACTGAGTAGCTGATTCCCATGCGATCACCTCACTTGAGTGGCACGAACTTCGAGGAGCGCGTCGCCCCGATCCCGGCCTGGCCGTGTTCGACCGAGGTCCGGGTGAGCTGAAACTCGCCGAGGTAGTGGCCGAGCATCTCCGGCTCGACCTTGACGCGCTCGAAGCTCTGCCCGTTGTGGACCGCGAAGGTCAGCCCGACCATGTCGGGGAGGATCGGCATGTCCCGCAGGTGAGTCCTGATCGGGTCGTTGGCCGTCTCCTCCTCGCCGGCCTCGCGGGCGTCCTCGAGGAGCTGCTGCTTCTCGACGGACAGGCCTCGTGTGATACTTCGCCGCGTGCGAGCGGGGAGCAGTTCCGCGACCTCCTCGACGGACAGGTCCTGCAACTCCTCGAGCGTATGGCCACGGTAGGTGAACTCGCCCTCGTGGCCGATCTGGTAGTCCGAACTCATTCGTTACCACCGCGACCCGTGCGTCGCGAAGCAATGTCGCCCACCTTCCGGCCCGGCGGGGCGTCCCCGGAGACGCTCTTCGGGCGCCCGGGGTGCTGCCGGCCGCCGCCACCGAAGGGGTGGTCGACCGCGTTCATCGCCACACCGCGGACGCGGGGCCACTTCGAGCCGCGGGCCCGCATCTTGTGGTGCTTGTTGCCGGCCTTGACGAAGGGCTTCTCCGTCCGGCCACCGCCTGCGACGACGCCGATCGTGGCGCGGCACTCGGGGTCGAGCCGCTTGACCTGGCCGCTGGGCAGCTTCAAGACGGCGACGTTGCGCTCGTGGGCCATGAGCTGAGCATTGACGCCCGACGCGCGGGCAAAGGTGCCGCCGTCGCCGGGGTTTGCCTCCACGTTGCAGACGGGGACCCCCTCCGGAATCTCGGCGAGCGGGAGCGTGTTCCCCGGCTCGATCGCCGCGGAGACGCCCACGTGGATCTCGTCGCCGACGCCCACGCCCTCCGGTGCGAGCACCAGCCGGCGGTCGCCGTCCTCGAACTCGACGTCCGCGACGGGTGCCGAGCGGGCGGGGTCGTGCTCGATCCCGACGACCTCGCCGACGACCAGGTCGCCCCTCGCGGCGTCGCCGCTCGCTCGGGGCGCCTGCGACGCCCCACTGTCCTCCACCTTCTTGTGCTGGAGGTCACTCTTGTATCGGTGGGACGGGGCGCGGAACGTGGGCGAGCCGCGACCACGCCGCTGGCCCTGGATACGTCGTCCCACGGTCAGAACACCCCGATCCGGCTGGCGATCTCCTGGGCGTCGTCGCGCTCGGAGAGCTGGACGGTCGCCTTCTTCTCGCCCTGGGGAGTCACCATCGTGTTCACGTCCTCGACGTCGACGTCGAAGCGCTCCTCGACGGCGTCGCCGATCTCGGGCTTGGTCGCGTCGGTGGCACAGATGAAGACGAGCTTGTTCTCGAAGTCCATCTCGTCCATGGCCTTCTCGGTGACCTGCGGGTGGTAGACGACGTCGCCCGTCATCGCTCGGCCACCTCCTCGACGGCACTCTCGGTCCACACTGTGAGCCGACCCGGCTTCGTCCCTGGCGCGAGTTCCTCGGCGTTGACCTCGCGGGCCGTGGTCACGTCGACGCCCGCGAGGTTACGGGCGGCCCGGGAGGGCCCCTCGCTCGTGACGACGAGCACCGACGACGGTCGTCGGTGGGTCCGCCCCCGGGTGGTTCCGCGGCCGGCCCGGACCGTGGCATCGTCCGCGCGGTCGACGTCGGCGTGGATACCGAGGGCGTCGAAGGCGTCTGCGGCGTCACTCGTCTTCGCGAGGGCCTCGAAGTCGTCCTCGACGACCAGCGGGAGCGAAAGGTCGTCGTCGAAGGCGTGGCCGCGCTCGGCGACCAGGTCGGCGTCGGCGGTGGCCGCGATGGCCGACCGGATCGCCAACTGGCGCTCCTTGTCGTTGATCTCGAGCCCGCGATCTTTCTCCTCCTTCGGCGGGTGAGCCCGGCGCCCCCCGACGGTCTGTGGCACGCGGGCGCCCCGGCCGTCCTGTCGGGGAACGTGGGCCTGCCCGCGGCCGCTACCGAAGGACTCCGCCGGCGTCTTCATGCCGGCGTAGTCCTCGGCGCCGTAGTCCTGCTTGCTGTTTGCCTGGGCCGCGAGGACGGCGCGCTTGATGAGGTCCGGGCGGTAGGTCGTCTCGTAGACCGCCGGGAGCTCGATCGAGCCCGCCTCCTCGCCGTCCAGGTCGTGTACTGTGGCGTTCATGTTATCCCTGGTTCGATGCGGTGGAGACGTGGCGCACCTCGGGGTCGAGGCGCGGCTGGTCGGTCGGTCGGACGGCCTCGCGCAGCCGGACGAGCCGCTTGTTCGGCCCCGGGACCGATCCCTTCACCAGCGCGTAGGACCCCTCGACCTCGCCGTAGTCGACGAACCCGCCGTCGACCGTCGGGTTCTCGGCGTCGTCGAGAGCGAGGAGTCGCTTGTTGAGTTCCGTCCGCTGGTGGTAGCCGGTCTGGCCCTGCTGGG
Source organism: Haloarculaceae archaeon (assembly GCA_036625635.1). Classification (GTDB taxonomy): domain Archaea; phylum Halobacteriota; class Halobacteria; order Halobacteriales; family Haloarculaceae; genus JAZKTI01. The sequence continues at coordinate 2,216 of JAZKTI010000149.1, read as the reverse complement.
GCACCGTCGAGCGGACCCGCGAGGGGTTCCAGGGGCCCAGGTTGCCGATGCGACGTCGCCAGCCCTGGCGACCGTGCTTGCCTTTGCGTTTCTGGACGCCCCAGCGCTTGACGGGGCCCTGTGTGCCCTTGCCCGTCGTGATCGCCGCCACGTCGGCCAGCTGGCCGGCGCGGAAGACGTCGGTCATCTCGACGCGCCCGGCCTCGAGAAGGTCGAGGCCGAGGTCGAGGCGGGCGGACAGGGAGCCACCGCCGATGCGGTTCTCCATGACGTCCGGTCGTTTCTTCGGCACGCCCGAGAGGGCGCCCGGGACGGTGTGCGTGATGGCGCGCACCGCCGCGAGGCGGTCCTCGTCGAGGGCCGTTCGAATCTGTTCCTCCGCGGCGTCGGCGTCCCCGGACTCCGGAATCGACAGGGCGCGGTCGAGGTCTTCGTGCACCTCGTCGGCCCACAGTTCCGTGAGCGGACGCTTGCCGTAGGGTGTGTCCTCGTAGGCTCGTAGCGCGACGACCCGGAGCGGCGGTGTCTCGAGGACGGTCACGGGGACCGTCTGCTCCATCCCCTCCCGCGGGGAGTTGGGCTGGTCGTTGATCATCACGACCTGGGTCATCCCGGCCTTGTAGCCGGCAAACCCCTGCAGCCCCGGCTGGCCCTCGTCGTCGGGCCAGCTGTTGAACCGCGGCGTCTCGCTGGCCGCGCGGCTCCGCGGGCCGAAGCCCAGCGAGCCTTTGCGTGGTCTGTGTGATTGTGGCATGTGCGTTCACTCCGTGAGTGACAGGGGAGCGAGGGTCGCGAAGACCGCTTCTTCGGTCCGGACGACGTCGCTGCCCTGAGATGGAACCGTATTGAGCCAGAGGTCGAATCGACCGGTCTCGCCCTGGTCGTCTTCGTCGACCGTCTCGCGGTCGTCCCCGACCGACTCGGGGGCAGTCCCGACGTCCTCGGTGTCGAACCCGTCCGATTCGGGACCTGTCCCGACCGATTCGGGATCCACCCCGAGGATCTCGGGGAGGCCGCGCTCGGGTGCACCGAACGCGACCGCGAGTGCACGCTCGTCGTCGACGCGGCTCTCCCGGACGAGGTCGCCCAGGAGACCGACCGTGAGTGGCCGCCCGTGTCTGGAGGCAGCCACCCGAAGGCCCGCGTCGTCGCGAGCGAGTGCCGTATCGAGATCCGCGGCGATGACGTCGAAGCCCGGCGTGGGCTCGTCGACGAGTTTCGCCCGGACCGGCCGTCGCGAAGAGACCCTGACGGTCACGCGCTCCCCCTCCGTCACCGACATCTCGTCGGGGACCGGAAGGGAGATTGGGTGTTGCAGGCCGCAATTGACCCGGACGCGCCCATCAGAACCGACCTCGGTCACGATTCCCTGTCTTGACGACCCCGAATCGTCCGATCCGGAGCCGGTCCGTGTCGCGTCGCGGAGCGGCGGCAGGACGCCCGCGTACTCCAGTTCGTCCCGCTTGCCCCAGACCTCCTTTCGGAGGTGCGGCGGCGTCGCGGCGTACCGCAGCACGGTTTCGACGAACCCGGCCCCCCACGTCCCCTCGCCCGCTGGGTCGGGGAAGACCGTCACCCGGTTGACCCGGAAGACCGTGGCCGCACGGGCCACGTAGCCGAGTTTGCGAGTCGCCTCGCGTTTGTCCTCGGCCTCCCGGGTGAGGGAGGTCGGTACGAGCACGCTGACAGTCATGCCGTAACGCTTCCACGGCGCGCCACTAGACTGTAGCGATAATGTCCTGGGCGTGAACTTAAAAACCCCGCGCTTTGGAGCGGCGCTGTGAGGCACTCTCAGGGGCCAGGGGCGTATTTTCGGGGCCTGTGACCGCTTCACAGGGCGGCAAGCCTTGCCTCGACCGGTGGGGGTCGTCGGTGTAGGGCGGTTCGGGGGTTGGCGACCGCTGCTCAAGGGGAGATCGTGGGAGCAACGGGCAGCAAGCCCTCGCCTCGCACTCGAACGGAGACTCAACTGCCACCGCATACAGCCAGAAAGCCCTCACCTTGCACTCGAACGGAGACTCAACTGCCACCGCATACAGCCAGAAAGCCCTCACCTCGCTCGCTGGAGTTGCTGGTCCAATGACCGCAACCGCAAACAGCCAGAAAGCCCTCACCTCGCTCGCGGTCGCTCCTCGGGATATCCTCGCTTCGCTCGGATAGGGCCCGAGCAGCGACTACACAAGCGCGAGCGAGGTTCGCCCTTTCATTCCGCCAGG